>JAFXMB010000041.1 GCA_017530735.1 Bacteroidaceae bacterium
ATACCATTGGGGCCTGACCCCATTGGTATCATTTTAGTACTGCTCTTTCTCGTTGGGGAAGTCGCTGTTCTTGACATCCTCCACGTAGTGACCAACCGCGCTGGTGATGGTCTCGTAGAGGTTGGCGTAACGGCGCAGGAACCGGGGGCTGAAATCGTTGTTCATGCCCAGCATATCGGCGCATACAAGCACCTGACCGTCAACACCGCCGCCGGCACCTATGCCGATGATGGGTATTGAGACCTCCTTAGCCACACGCTCGGCCAGTTTGGCGGGAATCTTCTCAAGTGTGATTGAGAAGCAGCCGGCCTCCTCAAGTTTGTGTGCATCGGATATGAGTTTCTCGGCCTCAGCCTCCTCCTTGGCGCGTACGGCGTATGTTCCGAACTTATTGATGGACTGCGGAGTAAGTCCCAGATGTCCCATTACGGGAATACCTACTTCTATTATATGACGCACCTGAGGCAGTATCTCCTCGCCGCCCTCAAGTTTAAGGGCATCGGCATGAGAGACCTTCATTATCTTGATGGCGTTGGTAACAGCCTCCGAGTCATTGATCTGATATGTGCCGAAAGGCATATCCACAACTACCAGGGCGCGCTGAACGCCGCGAACCACTGACTTGGCGTGGTAGATCATCTGGTCCAGTGTAATGGGCAGAGTGGTCTGGTTGCCGGCCATCACGTTCGATGCCGAATCACCTACCAGAATTACGTCAATGCCGGCGCTGTCAACCATCTTGGCCATTGTGTAGTCATAAGCCGTGAGCATTGCAATCTTCTCGCCACGCTGTTTCATCTCTCTGAGACGCTGTGTGGTAACCTTACGTTTGTCTTCAGTAATGTATCCCATTTTTGAAAGTTTTTTACGCCATGAGCGTATATAAATTAGGACCGCAAAGTTAGCACTATTATCAAGAGTTATTACTAAATTTGAATAGTTTAAACTCCCATGGGTAACAATTCGCACCTGACTGTGTACAAGGCATCGGCCGGATCGGGCAAGACGTTCCGGCTCGCGGTGCAGTATATCACCATGCTGATAAAGCAGCCTGAGGACTACCGTCATATCCTTGCCGTAACCTTTACCAACAAGGCTACGGCCGAAATGAAGCAGCGTATCCTGTCACAGTTGTACGGTATAGGGCATTACCTGAGCGGGTCCGATGGATATTACAAAGAGGTTAAGAAAGCCGTCACGCTCAATGAGCAGACAATCCGTCACAACGCCCTGCTGGCCCTTGACATGATACTTCAGGACTACAGCAGTTTCAGGGTTGAGACCATAGACAGTTTTTTTCAGACAGTGCTGCGCGGTCTTGCACGCGAACTCAACATAGGCGGCAACCTGACTCTGGAACTGGACATCGATGCGGCCATTGAGGAGGCCGTCAATTCATTCCTGGCTAATGTACAGCCCGATTCGCCCGACAAACGCAACATCTTGAAGTTCGTGGAGAACAACATAGAGAATAACAAGAACTGGTCTATTGACAAGACCATCATAGACTTCTCAAAAGAGCTCTTCAGCGAGATATTCATGCAGTACGGCCAGGAGTTACGCCAGATCATGACACAGAACCCCGATGCCGTCAGCGACTACAAGGAGAACCTGATAAAAGCCCGTGATGCCGTCCTGCCCAACCATATCGAGCAGGCCAAAGCATTGGGACAGCAGATACTCAGCGCCATCGGTCCATATGTGGATTCATTGGAACGGTACGCCAAGCCCCTTGTATACAAGATCATTGACGGTTCCATGTTCACAGACCCGGGCAAGACGCTGAACAACTGCGCCACCAACCCCGACAAAATAATCCCACAGACCCAGATCAGGAAATACCCCCATCTGGCAAGTTTGGCACAGGATGTACTGATGCCTCTCTTTGCTCAGGTTGAGCAGATATACAACGAATACGTTTACGCCAAGAACTCATATGAGGCAGCCCTGAATTACCTTCACGAACTCAGCCTGCTGCTGAGCATCAGACGTGAAATAGACTCGCAGAGTCAGGAGCAGGGCCGTTTCATTTTGGCCGATACCCCCCAACTGCTGCATCAGATGGAGGAAGGTGATACCTCATTCGTTTATGAAAAGACCGGCAGCTTTACACGCCACGTCATGATAGACGAGTTCCAGGATACATCAGACCTTCAGTGGCGTAACCTCTCCCTGCTTATGCTTGAGTGCCTGTCGGCCAACATGGACTGTCTGGTTGTAGGTGACGTCAAACAATCCATCTACCGATGGCGCAACAGTGACTGGAATATACTCAATACCGGAATCTTCAGGGACTTTGCACAGTTCACCCCCCGTGAGGTGACTATGGACAGCAATTACCGCAGTCGCCAGCAGGTGATAGACTTCAACAACACCCTGTTCCCAAAGGCTGTTGACTACCTTGCCCAAAACTACACTGAAGTAACCGGGCTCCAGTACCCTGAACTTGCCAAGGCCTATGCAGCAGTCCATCAGGAGTGTACCCAAAAGGACGGAACAGGTTACGTTTACGCCGATATCATCACAAAAGATATCAAGTCAGATGAACTTCTTGAAACCGTCTGCCAGAAACTTGCCCTGCAACTAGACCGTCTTACCGAGGCTGGCGTACGGCAGACCGACATAGCCATTCTGTTCAGATATTCAAAGGACATAGCACAGATAGCCCAGTGGTTTGCCCAGAACCGTCCGGAATACAACATGATATCCAGCGAGGCATTCCAACTGGATTCATCGGTAACAGTAAGGATTCTGGTCAACGCTCTGCGCTGGTTATCGGACAACACTGACCGTATAGCGCTGGCCCAACTGGCATGGGAGTACTCAAAGGCCACAGGCAGCGAACTACCGTTTGACCGCATCTACGCCAACGGCCTGGAAAACGCCCTGCCCAAAGCATTCATAGAGAAGGCTGCCACTCTGCGTAGCCTGCCGTTATATGAACTCACCGAGAAAATCTACGGAATTCTGAGTTTGGACCGTATTGAGGGTCAGAGCCAGTACGTGATGGCTTTCCAGGACGCTATATGCCAATGGCTCAGCCGTAACCCCGGTGAACTTGCTGAATTCATCGTTGAATGGGATGAAAAACTCCATAAAACCAAAATCCCGGCCACAGACATCAACGGAATCCGCATGCTCACCATACACAAGTCCAAAGGACTGGAATTTCATACCGTCATAGTCCCCTACTGTGACTGGCCAATCATTGACACCAGCCATAAGGAACGTCTCTGGATACAACCTCAGGAGAAGCCCTTTGACGGCATGCCGTTCATTCCCGTAGGATTCAGCAAGAACCTTGGTAATTCCGTATTCAGCGAGCATTACAAGCGTGAGGTGGGACTTCAGACAGTCGATAACCTGAACCTGCTCTACGTAGCCCTGACACGTGCCATAAGTAACCTCATCATACTGAGTAACCGTCCTTTGAAGAGTAACGGGTTCATATCGGTAAATGACGTGCTTCAGGTATGTCTGAGCGCCCAACCGTTCAACAGCGAATTCTCAGATGAAGGAATAACCTATGAGACCGGCATCATTTGCCCCCATACCGAGCGCAAAGACATAGGCTCACAGAATCCTTTTGACGTCAAGCCTGATGTAACAGGGCTTACGTTACGCACCTTCCCCATCAACGCCCGCTTCCGCCAGTCGGGTGAATCCACCCGCTTTGTCCACAGCGACGATCAGGACGGAGAGCGCCAGGAGGAGTACATACAGACCGGAAAACTCATGCACAGTCTCTTTGCCACCATCCGCACCCAGGACGACATAGACCCGCAGGTAGACCAGATGCTGCGTGACGGACTTCTGGAATCAACCCATAAGGCCGATAAGCTCAAACAGGATATCCGGGCGCATATAGCCGACACACCGGGCGCCCGGGAGTGGTTCAGCGGCAATTACGCCCTGTTCAACGAGGCCTCAATCATATACCGCGACGGAGGAGTGCTGCAGAACCGCCGCCCCGACCGCGTAATGATTACCCCCGATGGCCGAGCCGTCATAGTGGACTTCAAGTTCGGCCGTGAGCGTGAAGAGTATCTGCATCAGGTTCAGGAGTATATGGACCTGATTCGCAAGATGGGGCACCCACAGGTGGAAGGCCATATATGGTATGTCTATTCAAACAAGATAACTGATTGCAAATGAGGAAACTGCTGTTCGTGATACTGATAATCCTCCCCGCCATTGTGCGGGGCCAGGATTTTCTGTCCGGCAAGGTCATTGACAGCCAGACTCACGAACCTCTTTCCTATGCTACAGTCTATCTGAACGGCACCACCAAAGGCACAATCACCGACAGCCTGGGCTGTTTTGAAATCAGAAACGTAAAGTTCCCCACAACCGTGGTAATCAGTTTTGTAGGTTACAAAACACAGGTTCACGAACTTTCACGCTATCCCGGCGGTATGATGATTGAACTTAAACAGGCCGATAACCTGCCCGAGGTCATAGTTACCGCCAAGGGCGAGCGTGAGCAGATCATGGCTTATTTCAAAAGCATGTTCCTGGGTGATGACCGATGGGGCCGTCACGCAGTCATCCGCAACCCGGACGCTCTGATGTTTAACCTGTCACCAGACCAGAGAACATTAAAAGCCTGGGCCAATGAGCCGTTGATCATTGACCTGCCTCTGTTGGGATACGAGCTGTACGTAAACCTGATTGATTTCAATGTTGAGCGATATGACGGAAGTGCGGCCTGCGACATACTGGGATACTTCTTTTTCAGGCCCTACGGTTCAGACCGTCTTACCCAGAGGCACCAAAAGAACCGTCTGGCAGTCTATTATGATTCCAACCAGCATTTCCTAAGGTCACTCTATCAGAACCGTCTGGCCGAGAACGGTTACGTACTCATGGCAGCAGATGCCGCCTCATTTCAATTTGAGGACGTGATAAAATATGAGGTAATTGACGCCTCACTCTATACTGACAGTATTCCCGGCGACATGATGCGCATTCACGACCTGTCAGACAAGAGACTCAAGATATTGTTTTACCATAAACTTGACGGATCACCGTTGGATCTGACCAGAAACAGAAAAATGCTGCATCCGTTCTCAAAGTCAGGAATGCACCTGTTACTGGACACCTGCACATTCCATAAGGACGGTATAGTGACCGACAACAGCATCCGCTTTACGGGTGACATATCCCAGAAGCGCATAGGTGCCTCACTTCCTGATGATTTCACAGTAAATTGAATTTAATAGCAGACAGTATGGAAACATTCCTCAATCTGGTAGCAAAGGACCTGTACCTTAAGTGCGGTGACGGCAAATCGGGACTGGCCGACGTAACGGTGGTTTTCCCTAACCGACGCGCCAGACTGTTCTTTGATGATTGCCTGTCGGCATGCTCTACGCAGCCTGTATGGTCACCGCAGTACACCACCATTGAGGAACTTTTCCGTTCACAGTCCCTTTTGCGCCCGGCTGACCGCATTGAGATGGTCACCCTACTCCACAAGATCTATCAGGAGGTGCTTCATACCGATGAGTCGCTTGACAGTTTCTGGTCCTGGGGCGAACTTATGCTGGCCGATTTTGATGATATAGACCGTAATCTGGCACCCGCCGACCAGCTGTTTACCCTATTGCGTGAGCAGCGTGAACTTACAGACACATCATTTCTGAGTGAAGAGCAGAGAAAAGCCCTGGAACAGTTCTTTGGCGAGATGAAAAACGCCCGTCCCACACAACTCCGAGAGCGTTACCAGACCGTATGGAGCGTTCTGGGAACTATCTATGAACGGTTCGGAAAACTGTTGGCCGATAAAGGCTTAGGCTACAACGGAATGATACAGCGCCGTGTCATTGCAAATCTTGACATGGAACGCTTAACCGCCCGAAAATACGCCTTTGTAGGATTCAACAGCCTGGACGGCGCCGAGAAGGAACTGTTCCGCGCCATACAAGAGTCCGGCAAGGCACTATTCTATTGGGATTACGATCCGGCATACACCGAGAGCAGCCTGCTACATGAGGCCGGCCGTTTCCTGCGTGACAACCTCAAGGAGTTCCCAAATGAACTTCACCGTGACCTGTTCAACAATATGCACAAGGCACGCCTCACAATCGTGGAGGCATCGACCGATAACGCCCAGGCACGTTATATACCCCAATGGCTTGAATCACTGCAACTTGAAGGCAAGGCTGGCAAGGATACCGCCATTATCCTGGCCGATGAAAACCTGCTGCAGCCTGTATTGCACAGCATACCGCAGGAGCAAGTCAGCAACGTAAACATCACCATGGGTTACCAGCTGTCAGAGACATCACTCTACAGCCTTGTGGCTGCCCTGATAGATATGCAGCGTCTGGCTGCCAGGAACAAAGGACGTTTCAGCATTCAGTCACTCAGCCGCGTGCTGGGCAACCCGATGACGACAACCCTTTGTGCCGATGCCCCCGCAATACTTGACGATCTGCGTGCCAGTCGCCGCATGTTCCCAGACACCACAGCCCTTACCTCCGGCAAGGAACTTGCAGTGATGTTCAGCACTGTAACTGATAACCTCTCATTGCTGCAGTACCTGCTCAGTGTGCTCAAGGCACTGGTGCCCGTAATCCGCGAACATCTGGATGACACCCTGTTCCAACCCCTGAATCAGGAGTCACTCTACCGTATATACACCCAGATAAACCGTCTCTACTCTCTTATGGAGTCGGGCGGTCTGGATATAAGCACCGATACGCTGTGCCGTCTCATACGCTCCGTGCTGTCCTCCACAACAATCCCGTTCCATGGCGAGCCCGCTGTAGGAATGCAGATTATGGGACTGATCGAGACCCGCAACCTTGATTTCAGGAACGTTCTGCTGTTATCGGCTCAAGAAGGTGCATTACCCAAATCCGGCCAGAGCGCATCATTCATTCCTTATAACATACGCGTGGCGTTCGGGCTCACCACCATACAGGACAAAAGCGCCGTTTCATCGTACAATTTCCACCATCTGCTGCAAAGGGCTGAGAACGTGACCATGGTCTATAACGGCAATGCCGATGCCAAAGGAATAGGCAAAGGACAGTTATCACGTTATCTGCTGCAACTCATTGTGAGCGGAGCCTCCATAAACCGCATCACGCTAAAGACAGACCGGCGGGAGACAGACGTAGAGCCGTTCAGCGTATCTAAGACACCGGCCGTCCTGGAAGAACTTTGCCGCAGGTATGACTACTCCGACCCTAAGACTTATCTGTCGCCGTCGGCCCTGAACAAATACATGAACTGCCCCCTCCAGTTCTATCTTGCCCAGATAGTTGGCCTTAAGAAGCCTGATGACACCGACACCGAGATAGACTATGCCATGTTCGGAACACTGTTCCACAAGAGCGCGGAACTGGCATACAACTATCTTTCATCGGCCAGTCAGACCATAACCGCCGCCGCCATTGACTCACTGCTTAAAGACCACAAACGTCTTGAAGGATTCGTACAACAGGCATTCAACGACGATTATTTTGCACGTAAGGCCGTTGACAAGGCTGACTACAGCGGCATCCAGTCCATCAATTATGAAGTGATACTCAAATACCTGCGCCAGGTTCTGCGCATGGATAAGGAGTTGTACGCCCCGTTCAATTACGTAGGCAGTGAGGATAAGGGCTACCAGCATGTCATAGAGGTACCGGACCCGTTGAACGTAGGGGCAATGAAACAGATACGTCTCAAGGGTATCATTGACCGTCTGGACTGCAAGGACGGCATACTGCGCATTGTAGACTACAAAACAGGTTCTGAAAAGAAACAGCCCAGATCAATGGACGTTCTGTTCCCTCCCACCTCAGCCAGGGACCGCAAGAGCCAGGCCTTCCAGATATTCTACTATGCCTATATCATGAGTTTCCAGCCGCAGTTCAGCAAATACCGTCTGGCCCCCACTCTGCTCTACACCCGTTCATCGTCCAAACCCACGGCCGATGACATCTACTACCATATAGGAAAGGATGTTCTGACTGATTTCAACGCCCAATGCGGCCAGGAGTTCGGGGAGAAACTGATTGGACTGATATCGGATATTTTCAATCCCGATATCCCGTTCAGCCCCACCGATGATAAAGAAGCCTGCAGCAAATGCGACTTCGGTCACCTTTGCGGCAGGCTTTGAATACAGGCAAGTTGTTGTTCTGTCTTATTTTTTATGGAACTCCAGTTCCATATGGGAATTGGCAGCTCCACCTATAGCTGTCTTTTCATCGGTCAACTTGAATGAAAATGATCTGAGGAATTCAATATCCATCTCAAAATCACTCTCGTCCATCGGATACCATTGATATGGCATAGCTTCAGTGTATGAAAGTTCCAACGTCTCGGAGTTTAATGCTCCGTCACCAAAATTCCAGCTCCATGCATCTTCGCCGGTGTACATACGGGCATCAAAGGCGTTCTCGGCCTTGAACGAGAAATACAGCGAGTCGTTCTCATATCTGTATGTACCTTTTAAATGGTCACCCCAAGGAATGATATAAACATCTACATCATTACCTTTAAAGATAAGGGTCATATTCTGATGCTCGTAAGGGAACCCTGCAGGAGCACCATCCCAGCGTCCCTCAAGTGACACCTTCACATTTGCGTCATTCTCTTCTTCATTCTCTTTGTCACACGATGTAAAAGTCATGCCCAGCATAGCTGTGGCAATGGCAAGAAACCAAATCTTTTTCATTTTATCCTATTGTTTAGTTAGACTTATCTGGCCAAAGGATTGCCCAGTTCTGATGCCTCTACGTCATTCTCATCCAGCTTGAAGATCATGAACTGCTGATTGTCCTGAGTGAACGGTTTCCACTCGCCGCCGTCGGGACCGTTGGGGTCAGCGTACTTGGCAAAGTTGGACCAAGCTGTCAGCATCTTCTCAGACAGATCCCAGTCACCCTGGGTCCAGGGACGCCAGCAATGCTTGAGTGACTTGAACACGAACCACAGGTCCGATGAGTGGAAAGCACCACGCAGTCTGTTGGTTACCAGAGGATTCTCACCGGGCAGCGGACGTGCAAACTGGTAGGCGTATGCCTTGCCGCCCATCTCCTCACGGTTAAGACAGAAATCCACAATCTGTGTACCCATATTGCCTGCATCGTTCAGTGTGTAGCCAATCAGGTAAGGAACCTGTGCCAGAGAACCGTCCAGGCAGGCGTCATCAAATGACTCTTTCAGAACATATCCGTCAATATAAGGTGATATGGGTGAAGCGGTCAGAACGCTGCGCTTTCCGGTAACATTGGTGTAGAGAGTAGCCATAGCGAATATGGTCTCGGTGCTGGCGTTACGCAATTGACGCAGAGTGGTCATATTTGCCCAGTCACATACCTCCTTGGTCGATGCCTCTGCATCGGCCAATGTGGTCATGCCCTGCTGCGGCATACCCATGCCCATGCCCATTCCACGTCCCATAGGTGCTGTAGCGCTCTGAGGACGGGGCTTAACCAGTCCGCTTCCGCTCATGATCACTGCCTTGTTGAACAGGCCCTTGGTCAGAGGTGATGAGCAGAGGAACTTAACGCTGCGTGATCCGGCGCTCTGTCCGAATATCATCACGTTATCAGGATCACCGCCAAACTGGGCGATGTTCTTCTTGACCCACTTCATAGCCTCAATCTGGTCCAGAGTACCCCAGTTTCCTGTTGCATGCTCAGGATCCTCGGCTGAAAGCTCAGGATGTGCAAAGAATCCGAACGGACCTACGCGGTAGTTGAATGAAACCAGCACGACATCCTTATTGGCCCACTCCTGACCGTCAAACTCAGGCTCTGAACCCCAGCCCTCACGCATGCCGCCGCCGAATATCCAGATGGCAACAGGCAGCTTGGCATCGGTCTGACCCGGTTTCTTGGTCCATACGTTCAGATAAAGGCAATCCTCGCTGTAAGGAGCCTCATCACCGTAACCCCACTCAGTGGTGTAGCCGCCGGGATAATGGGCTGCCTGGAATGGCGGATGACCGAACTTGTCACACAGTCTTACGCCTTCCCATGGAACAACAGGCTGCGGAGCCTTCCAGCGGTTCTCTCCTATAGGAGGTGCAGCAAACGGAATACCACGATAAACGGTAACTCCCTTGATATCAGCAGCAACGCCCTGAATCTGCCCTCCCTCAATGGTAAGGACGGGGCCGTTATCATTTGTGCCGCATGCCACAAGTGCCAGCATGCCGGCCAATGCAAAAAACAGTTTCTTCATAATGCTAATATATTGTTTTACCTGTAGGATATTCATCGGTGACAATTGAAATATGTCCATCTGATATGGTTATATGGCCTAATTCAGGGCCGTTATATTCTTTTTGGATTGTGATTCTGTCATTATCAACCTTTCCGATAAAATACTCCTTGTTAAATACAACTTTTACATCATTTCCGGATACAGCAAAGATTGTCAACTTAGGCACTCCTGCGGCATATGCTCCACCCCTGAATACTACAGCAGTACAATCATCATCTATCCTGAAGGATTTGAACATTATTGTCTTGGAATTCTCAACTCCAAAGTATGACCATCCTTCGTCGTCAACAAATGACTCTAAAATCTTGTTTCCTTTTTTGAATTCAATTTTCGCGAAAATATGATTGGTTTCAGGGTCAAAATCCCATTCTTCAGTATCCACATACCAATTGACCGAATATTTACCCGTTTCCATACCGGAAATGGTCTGCGTATCGGCAATCCTGAATGTATGAGGATTATTAGTAACATAAAATTTTTCAATCATTAAAGAGTCAATCTCGTGAGTAAGGACCTGAGAGTTATTCCTGGCGCCGCATGACACCATTGCCAACATGCCGGCAAGTGCAAAAAAGAGTTTCTTCATAAAGCATTTCTGGTTTAATGGTGTGAAATTAATCAAAGTTGCACTATTTTCCTAAATTTGGAACTGCAAATCCAAGAAGGGATGGAAAACAATAAGACAGAACAATTTATCCGCGAGCACCGAACTGACGAGGTCCGCAAACTAGCTCTTGCCAGCCATCCCAAAGAAATTGATTTACAGTACGCCCTGACGCAGATTTCGGGTTGGCAGGCCGCCAAATCCAAACTACCCCTCTGGGCCAATACAGACGGCATCATCTACCCCCGGCATCTCTCTATGGAGCAGTGCACTTCACAGCACATCGCCGATTTCAAGGAATCTGTATTAACTGCAAAACTCGGAAAAGGATTAAGAATAGCCGATCTCACCGGAGGATTCGGAGTGGACATTTTCACACTTTCCCGCACTGCATCGACTACCTGTTACAATGAGATTTCCAATGAGCTATGTGATATAGCCCGTAATAATTTCAAGGTACTTGGACGTCCCGACATCACGGTTACATGCGGTTCTGCAGAGGATTTCATAGCAAAGCAACCATCTGATAGCCTAGACCTTATATACCTTGACCCTGCACGCCGTGGAAACGCCGGTCAGAAACTCATATCAATCTCTGACTGCCAGCCTGATGCAGTAGCTCTCCAAGATAACCTACTCCGTGCAGCCAAAAACGTGATGCTAAAGCTCTCACCCATGCTCGACATAAGTCGCGCTCTTACTGAGATGCATCATGTGAGCCGTGTCATGGTCATCGGCCTTGAAGGAGAATGTAAGGAAATAACACTGATTATTCAGAGAGATTTCAACGGAGAGTCAACAATTGAGGCCGTTGACATAAACTCAAAAGGAGAGCCGGAAATGGCGGTTTCATCGACAAAAACAGCAGATGCCGCCCTGCCAATGCCCATTGCATCGCCTGAGCAACTACTGCCCGGCACATTCATCTCAGAGCCATCGGCCCCATATATGAAAAGTGCCCTGTTCCGCACCATAGCGGCAACAACCGGTACCGCCCTGCTCCACCCGGACACTCATCTCTTCTGGAGCAAAGAAAAGCCCGAGTCTTTCCCCGGCCGAATATTCAAACTGGAAGGAATTATACCGTTTGACAAAAGATCGTTGTCAGCCTTAACCAAGACCCAAGCCAATCTCTCCGTCCGCAACTTTCCGGAAACCGCTCCACAGTTACAGCAAAAACTCAAACTTAAGGACGGAGGCACCCGCTACATAATCGCCACCACCCTCTCAAACGGTAAGCGCGTTCTTTTGGATCTCAGCAAAGAATCCTAAGCGAGCGGAAAAGGGGGTATATACTCTATAGGAGTCTCGCACCCACGCGCGACTAGTGGGAGGGGCCCGCGACAGGTTGTAGCTATTTTGGAACTGGGAGCTTGCTCACAGTTTTGAAATAGATACAAGATGTTGTGGGAGGGCATTCTCCTATAGAGTATATACCCCCTTTTCCCCCACAAATGGACCAAAAAATAACACAATAGGAACCGTCCCTACTGTGTCACAACTATGTCATTTGAAGCGGTACTCAAGCAAGATGGGATTATCGTCATTCTGGACAGCGACGGAGTCCAGAATCTCACGCGCAAGTTTGGACATCGGCTCTGATTCATCAACCAGATTCCCCCTTCTGGGTATTTCCCCGACGTATCTGGTCTGGTCTATCGCGTTTAAGGGTGCGTTTACGTTGAGTCCGGGTATATTCAATTGACTGTAGCTCACCGACTTATGTCCGTCATTTACATAATAGTACGGATCTGTGGTATAACTATCTGCGTCAAAGACCGTATACACAAAACTGATCACATTACCGTTCTGAACTGCATGGTAAATAAACGGAATGTGGCAATCGTCAGTTTCCATCACATATTCAAAGACACCTCCGTGAATTGATGTAACCGCATCCTCATTGTCCTGTACCTTATCAGTATCATCAAATACCTTCTGAGGCACTCCGTTTTCACCGAACGTGAACTTGAACACAGGTATAAGTCTCTTATCCTCAATCCTGTATATCGTATTCACATATCCCATTGTCTTTAATAACGGATTGTGCCTGTTGGTGCCCGATGCAAAAGTCTCAAAGAATTTGTTATGACGGTTCCACGTTTCAGTGTACAGGCCCACGGTGTCACTGAGGTTGTTTATATCAAAAAGCACGGTTCTTGCTACACCCGAATAATGACCTGGGCCGTTTCCGTCCTTGTCAAGCAGAGCCAGGAAATGCCCGCTGTCAAAAGGGCCGATCTCCCTTAACTCACTATCCATGTCCAACTCAACCCTACCCAGATACTCAAAATCAGGAACAGAGTATTTGAGCAGAGCAATGGAGACATCCATACTGGCAATAATATAGAGAATACCTTTATCCTCATCAAGCGTTACGATTCTATCTATTGCCAGGTATTCACCAGGGCCTCGACCCACACGGTTCAGGACCGATACCAGATTACCCTCCCTGTCAAACAGGTTTAAACGCAGATGTCCAAATCCTCTTTCATTGGGCGGAAGACCCAGAATCCACTTGTCAAAAAAGAAATAGTCCATATCGGTGTCAAGTGGCTCATCGGACTTAAGACGTATTATGCGGAAATCGGTTGCCACATCGGTAATATCGGCCTCTACGGCTTGAGATGCATCAATTAGAAAAACTGATTCGTCAGCAGTCTCTTTGCATCCAACCAACAGAGCGGCAGCAAGGGCGCTGCCCAACAAACAAAGTCTTCTCATTGAAAAAGCAAATGGTTTTTCTGCAAAGATAAAAAAATGACACAATAGGAACCGTCCCTACTGTGTCATTAATACTTCGGCCAGGAATTTGGCGGTGTACAATTGGGGTCAGACCCCTTTTGTATCATTTTACTTTAAGTTTCCTGACCTTGCCGTTCTTCCAGACCAGATCAACGGTCTGGCCGGTACGGGTGCGGATGCCGCGGATATAGCCGTCGGGCCAGGCTGAAGGCAGCGCCGGCAGAGGATTTACCTGCTGCTCATCGGACCCAAGGAGCATCTCCATCACTCCGGCACAGCCTCCAAAATTGCCGTCTATCTGGAACGGCGAATGGGCATCCAGCAGATTGGGGTAAGTGCCGCCTCCACGGCGGGCATCCCGTCCGCGGTAATTGTCAGGGCTGATGTAACGCAAAAGCCTTCGGTACATGCGGTAGGCATTTTCCCCATCCCCAAGACGGGCATATAGGTTAATGCGCCAGCCACAGCTCCAGCCGGTGGTTTCAAAGCCCTTAATCTCCAACGATTTGAGTGCCGCGTCCCCAAGCTCTCCGCCCGTTATCTGATGTCCGGGATAAACTCCGAACAGATGCGACTGATGACGGTGCTGCGGATCCTCATCGGCCCAGTCATAATACCACTCCTGCAGATGACCGTCGGCCCCTATATGATAAGGACGCAGCCTGCCGATATAAGAATCACATTTTTCGGCAAAATCCGGCTCCGACAATTCAAGTGATGCCGCCCGTGCATCCATGAGGCATTCCCGTATCATCGCGATATCGGCAGTTGCTCCGTAAAGTGTCGCGCCATGGAATCCCTTGTCGGTAATGTATTTGTTCTCTGGCGATGTAGAGGGCGATGTTATCAGCTCGCCATCCTTTTCAATGAGCCAGGCCATGCAGAATTCAGCAGCACCTTTCAATGCAGGATAATCCTTCTTCAGGCGCTCCAGGTCACGGGTAAACAGATAATGTTCCCAGATATGCGTAGCCAGCCACGGACCGGACATATACCAGTTGGCCCAGTTGGGATCACCTGACCCTAAGCCCACCGGATTGGCTGTTGCCCAAATATCGCTGTTGTGGCCCGATGCCCAGCCCTGATCCACACCCAGATAGTTCTGCGCCGTCTCCCGGCCCGAAACTGACATGTTGTTCACATAATCCAGCATCACCTCATGCATCTCGGGCAGTGCAGCAGGCTCGGCAGGCCAATAGTTCTCCTCCAGATTGATGTTAATCGTGTAATTGCCGCTCCATGGCGGTTCCATGCTCTCGTTCCAGAGTCCCTGCAGATTGGCGGGAACGCCGGGTGTGCGAGATGACGATATGAGCAGATACCTGCCGTACTGGAAATAGAGAGCCTCCAGCTCCGGATTGGCCTGATTCTCATCCGAGTAGAGCTTGAGTTGCTCATCGGTAGGCAATGCCTTTATACCCGGATCGGTCTCGCCAAGGTTTATTGTCAGACGGTCAAAGAAACTTTTGTAGTCAGCAACATGTTTTTTCCGGATTTCATCGAAGTTTTTGCCGCATACACGCGCCGCGTTGGCATCGGCCAGTTCCCGGTAAGGCAGCCCTTCTTTCACCGGATCATGGTCAAAACCGTTGAACGATGTGGAGTTTACTATCCTGATGACAGCCTCCTTTACTCCTTTAAGGGACAGTGATTTACCATCGGTCTCTGTCCGGCCGTCACACTCTGCAAGCAGTATGGTACGGTAATGGATACCCCTGTCCGGAGAATACATGAAACGCTCATGCCTGGTCCGGAAATAGTTCGGGTATGAATGGTATGCCACATAGCCGTCAACAGTGATGCGCCCATCGCCGTAAACCGCCTCATGCGGATGCGGATAATCAAGCACCAGCTCTGCATCAATAGGTTCGGCGCTCTTTATCCGCACCACTATCACAGAATCCGGAGCCGATGCAAAATACTCCGTACTGAAACTCTTTCCGTCACGAAGATAAGAGACCCTAGCTACTGCCTCCGAAATGTCCAGTTCCCTGTTGTATTCCGATATCTCAGCCTCCGGATAACGGATAGTG
>JAFXMB010000042.1 GCA_017530735.1 Bacteroidaceae bacterium
CTTGTCAATCTCATCGAGTATGAAGACGGGGTTGGATGAACCGGCCTTGGCCAGTCCCTTGATGATACGTCCGGGCATGGCTCCGATGTAGGTCTTGCGGTGTCCGCGGATTTCGGCCTCATCATGCAGACCGCCCAGTGAAATACGTACGTACTTGCGTTTCAGGGCGTTGGCGATAGACAGACCCAATGATGTCTTACCGACTCCGGGAGGGCCGTAAAGGCACAGAATGGGTGATTTGAAATCGCCGCGCAGTTTCATTACTGCCAGATGCTCCAGAATACGCTCCTTAACCTTTTCCAGTCCGTAATGGTCCTTGTCAAGGGCCTTGCGGGCATTGTTCATGTCAAGGTTATCCTTGGTGTACTCTTCCCAAGGCAGGCTCAGCACGGTCTGCAGGTATGAGAGTTGTACGTTGTAATCAGGTGACTGTGAGTTGGTGCGCTCCAGTTTTAGCAGTTCCTTGTCAAAGATCTTGCGGACATCGGCACTCCATTTCTTCTGGCCGGCCTTGAGACGCATCTCCTCAATGTCCTGGTCCTGGACGCTTCCGCCCAGCTCATCCTGTATGTTCTTGAGCTCCTGCTGCAGGAAATACTCTTTCTGCTGCTTGTCAATGTCCTCATGGGTGCGGCGCTGTATGCTCATCTTGAGCTCGGCCAACTGAATCTCGCGGTTAAGCAGCGAGAGCAGTGTCAGGGCGCGGCTTGAGCATGTTCCTTCACGCAGCAGACGGGCTTTCTCCTTGACCTCAAAGGGCAGGTTGGCGCATATGAAGTTTATCAGGAACAGACCGTTGGATATGTTCTTGAGGGCAAAAGCGGCATCGGGCTGTATGTTCTCGGACAGTTTTACATATTTGATGGCGGCATCCTTGCAGGAATCCACTATTGCCTTGAACTCCTTGCTGCGGGTAGGTGGCAGCACTTCGGGGAATAGATCGGCGGTACCTACCAGATAGGGCTGGTCGCTTATAATGCTGCGCAGTTTGATACGCTGCATACCCTGAAGCACTACCGTGGTGGTCTGGTCGGGCATATCGAATACGCGGATGACCTTGGCCAAAACACCTACAGAGTAGAGGTCGTTCAGGCCGGGATTCTCGGTATCAGGATCCTTTTGGCAGAACACGGCTATCTGCTTGCCGTCTGCCGATGCGTTCTGTATTAGCTTGAGTGACGATTTGCGGCCTACGGTGACAGGCATCACCACAGTGGGGAACAATACCATGTTCCTGAGCGGAAGCACCGGTACCACCTCGTCCATCTGGGCGTCAAAAAGCCCGCTTTCATTGCCGTCAAAATCAGCAATCATTGAGAATGCCGGATTTGATTCGTCGAAAGTTTCTTCAGATTGTTTCTTCGTCCACATAAATCATTCTGCAAATAATCTGCAAATTTAGATAATTACGCGCACGTATCAGCTATTTGTGCCGTCAAAAGGGGTGAATAAAACAAAAAAAGTAATTTTGCAGGGTAAAATGCCATCCGCTATGTCCAATCAGCACTTTGACTTTAAGCGTTTCCGCATAGATCAGGACCGATGCTCCATGAAGGTGGGGACCGATGGGGTGTTGCTGGGCGCGTGGTTCCCGATGGAAAGGGGAAATAATGTGCTGGATGTGGGGTGCGGTACCGGACTGGTGGCAATCATGGCTGCACAACGCGGTGCTGCAAGCGTAACGGCGGTCGAAATTGACCCGGAAGCCTCACGGCAGGCATTTCAGAATGCCACAAATTCAGAATGGAGAGACCGTATTTTTGTGCAATGTGCAGATTTTGCCCATTTCACCGCAGAAATCAGGTTTGACCGCATAGTTAGCAACCCGCCGTACTTTCGTGACTCACTGCGCTGTCCAGATCGGGGCCGAAACGCAGCCCGTCACAACGATTCGCTCAGTTATGAGACTCTGGTCCGATGTGCAGCACCTTTGTTGGCGCCGGACGGACTTCTGTGCGTGGTGCTTCCTTATGATGCGGTGGGCGAGTTCACCAAATGCGCATCGGCTTTTGGCCTGAACCTGTGTCATGAGACCGATGTTGTTACCGCTCCGGGCAAGCAACCCAAACGCTCGTTGCTGGCATACGGTTTTGGCAGTCAGGGCCTGAGAAAGGATGTCCTGGCCATATGCGGTTCCGACGGGAAAGAGACATCGGACTACATTGAACTTGTAAGGGATTTTTACCTAAAATACTAGATCCTGCGGCGCTTGTCCGGGATGAGAACCTTAAGACCTCCCTTAATCATTCTTACATGTATTTCCTTACCCAGGGTTATGGGCTCGCCGTCGTAGTGGGCCGGTCCGTCCGAGTCACGCGTTATTGTCATTTCGGAGCACTTGCGCACTGTTACCTTAGGGTTGCGGTCAATCATTTTGTTGAACAGTTGGAAGGCCATGAGCGGTGCATCCAGGGGCGTGAACGGGTGTATCACGACTACGTCCATCAGACCGTCCTGCATGGATGCTGTGGGTGCTATGAAGGCATTGTTGCCCCATTGGTCGGCGTTGGCGCAGGTTACTATGAAACAGTCAAATGTCTCGCTTGAGTTGTCAAATGAGAGCTTGTAGGTCTTGTCCTTGTAGGTTGCAATCTCCCTGAGAATACTCTCCATGTAGGTGAGCACTCCGCGGGTTCCGGCTTTTGAGAATGTATCGGTTACTTTGGCATCGAACCCGACTCCGCAGGTGCAGAAGAAGGGATGGTCCTCAATCATTCCGTAATCGATTTCGGAGAAGATGGATTTGTCAAGCCATTTTACTGCCTTGAACGGGTCCATGGGGATTCCCAGATGGCGGGCCAGACCATTACCCGAACCGCAGGGAATTATGCCCAATGCGGTGCCTGTTCCTATCAGTCCGCGACCAACTTCGTTGACGGTTCCGTCGCCTCCTACAGCTATGACAGCATCGTAGTTCTGGGCGGCATATTGGCGGGCAAGTTCGGTGGCGTGTCCGCGATACTGCGTGGAGACTATGCTGAAATCATAGAGGTCGCGGTTTACAAAACGCTCTATAATCGGAATGACAGGTATGAGCCTGATTGTTCCCGATGTCGGGTTGTAAACAAACACTATTTTCCTCTTGGGATTCATGAATTCAGCATAATTATAAATAGCGGTGCGAAGATAGCGAAAAAGATTGCAGCAATCGGCAAAATGACTAATTTTGCGCCGTTATGAGCAAACTTAGCGAAAGATGTGCACAGTATACTCTCCCGCAGGAGGGTAAGGCACAGGGCATATATCCGTATCACAGGTGTATCTCAAGCCAGCAGGATACGGAGGTTATCATGGAGGGACGCAAGGTCCTGATGTTCGGTTCCAACTCTTATCTGGGACTGACCAATCATCCAAAAGTAATTGAGGCTGCAGTTGAGGCTGCAAAGAAATACGGTACCGGTTGCGCCGGCTCACGTTACCTGAACGGTACACTTGACCTGCACAAGGATTTTGAGGC
>JAFXMB010000043.1 GCA_017530735.1 Bacteroidaceae bacterium
CAACTCAATGATGGAGAACTTTTTTGGACTAATGAAGTCTGAGTTGTTATATTTGCAGGACTGGGAATCGGTCGATGAGTTTAAGAAAGAACTCAAAGCCTACATCAAATACTACAACAACGACCGAATAAAACTGAGATTAAAAGGAAAGAGCCCGGTGCAATACCGAACTCTTTACCAAATGAATGATTAATAAACCGTCTAACTTTTGGGGTTCACTTCAAAGAGAACCGTCCCCAATGGCACAATATAGCCGTTCGTTTCACGTTATTACAACAGATGAGACGAACGGCTGCATATCTTATAGTGTCAGCCCTGTGGTTGCTTTGCAGCTGCGGGGCTGAACTCAGTCTGCGCAAGGGTGACCAGCGCTATGCCCTGGGCGAATACACCGAGGCCGCCGCTCTCTACAAGAAAGCCTACGCAGGGACCCCCGCTTCCGATAAGGAACTGCGTGCCCAGACCGCCTTCAAACTGGCCGAGTGCTACCGCCGCACCAACTACGTGCCGCGCGCCCTTGCCGCCTACAAGAATGCAGTCCGATACCACTACCCCGACTCGGTTGTTTACCGTTACCTGGCCGATATGCAGCGACTTGACGGCAAACCCGCCGAGGCCCAGAAGAACTACCTTATTGCATTGGAGCATGACACCACCGACGTCCTGGCGCAGAACGGTCTAAAATCCTGTCAACTCATCCAGGACTGGAAGGACAACCCCACCCGGTATATCGTCAAGAAGGATCCCATACTGAACGGCCGCTACAGCGACTGGTCACCGGTATTCGGCACGCCCGAGTATGACGTAGTCTATTTCACCTCATCCCGCAAGGAGTGCGCCGGCGAAGAGATCAACGCCATAACCGGAATGAAGAACTGTGACATATTCGTGTCACGCAAGGATGACAAGGGCAACTGGAAAAAGCCCGAGCCCGTAGAGGGAGGACTGAACTCTGAGTTTGAGGACGGCACCTGCGCCATGAGCCCCGATTTCTCGACCATGTACTACACCTACTGCTCATCGGACCCCCAGCAGCCACGTCCCGCCACCATATACAAATCATCCCGTTCAGACGCATCATGGTCACCGGGAACACCCTTTGGAAGTTCCAAGGACTCCATTTACAACTTTGCCCACCCCACCGTATCGCCCGATGGAGAGTGGCTCTACTTTGTGTCCGATATGGACGGAGGATTTGGCGGTCTGGACCTTTGGCGCATACCCATATCGGGGCGTCTGATAGGAGCCGAGAACCTGGGTCCCGATATCAATACACCCGGCAACGAGATGTTCCCCATGTTCCGCCGCAACGGTGAACTCTACTTCTCGTCAAACGGTCATCCCGGCATGGGCGGACTGGACATATTCTGCGCCGTCAGCACCAGTGACACCACCTGGACCGTCACCAACCTGGGCACGCCCGTAAACTCGCAGGCCGATGACTTTGGCATGACCTTTGAGGGCGATTACACCCGCGGATTCTTCAGCAGCAACCGTGGCGACGGCCGCGGACGCGACCATATCTACCGTTTTGAACTGCCCGAAACCGTACACAATATCATCGGCTGGGTCTATGAGAAAGACGGCTATGAACTGCCCGACGCACTGGTCTACCTGATAGGCAATGACGGCACCAACCTTAAACTCAATGTCAGGGAGGACGGATCGTTCACACAGCGCGTCAAGCCCGGAGTGAGTTACCTGCTGCTGGGCACCGCCAAGGGCTTTATGAACTACAAGCAGGAGATGACGGCCGACAGCACCAACCAGGACCGCGAATACGTGCTGCAGTTCCCGCTATCATCTATCTCCAAGCCGGTCATGATAGACAACATCTTCTTTGACTTTAACAGCGCCAACCTGAGAGCCGAATCGGCCCAGTCACTCAACGAACTTGTACAGTTGCTCAACGATAATGCCGGCGTAACCATCGAGATAGGTGCCCATTGCGACTATGTAGGCGATGATGACTACAACAAACGCCTGTCACAGCAGCGTGCCGAAAGTGTTGTTGAGTATCTGATAAAGAACGGCATTGACAGCAAGCGTCTTACCGCCCGCGGATACGGTGAGTCAACGCCCAAGACCGTCACTAAAAAGATGGCCGAAAAATATGATTTCCTGACCGAGGGCACCCAACTCACCGAAGAATTCATAAAGAGCCTGCCAGATACCCAACAGGAAATCTGCAATCAGTTGAACCGCCGTACCGAGTTCCGCGTAATACGCACCACCTACGGCCTGTTTGGCGGAAAATAATCAGCTAATGGAATTCCTTATCCTCCACTCCTGAGGATACATGTTATTGGCGCGGTTGCCTATGTTCTTGGCAAATCCCAGAGGTATGTTCTTATATGTAAGCAGCACAATGCCGCGCGGCGCATCATCAAGTCTTACGGCATCACAGTGCAAATATGCAAGAGCCTGCTGGCGTGTAACCTCAACTGCAGTGAAAGCATCACGGTTAAGAGCACTGCTCATGGCAAGAGCGTGAGCCGGAACCCAGTCACGCCCCTTCATCACAGCCACTTCAATACCCGGTACAAGCGCATACAGATCCTGTCCCGCCTGCCACATGTCATCCTTAAGGGCCGATGGCAACGCAAACACCGACTCGTTCTTAATAAAGAACTCATATCCGCCCTCAGGTTTAAGCCATGACTTGCATTCTGCAGGAACCTTTGATGAATCGCCCCTGAAAGGTCTGCTCTTAAGACCCGCTGCAGCACCCTCAGGCTTACGCAGCAGACAAAGGAAGAATCCTTCGCCGCGAGTGCGGTGCTGCATGAAATGATATACCGGAATCTCATCGTCAGTCAAGGAACCGACAATATTCCACTTGGGATCGGGATCAAGGTCAATGGCCTGAGCTCCGAACTTGTCCATAATCCAGCGCACATTATCCTCATCCTCCTGGCGGTTAAACGTGCATGTGCTGTATATAAGGTATCCGCCTGCCTTGAGTGCAGGCCAGATATCCTCTATTATCTCACGCTGGCGTGCGGCGCACATCTCAACGTTCCTAACGCTCCAGTCATGGATAGCACCCTCGTCCTTGCGGAACATACCCTCACCCGAGCAGGGTGCATCGACTGCAATCAGGTCAAACATAAGGCTTGACTCGCCAATCTGCTTGGGCGTATTGCAGGTAACCATCACGCCCGGACGTCCCCACTTGACCATGTTCTCGGCCAGTATCTGGGCACGGCCGCGCTGAATCTCGTTTGATATGAGCAGGCTGCCCTCGGGAAGCATCCCAGCCAGCAGGGTAGACTTTCCACCGGGAGCAGCACACAAGTCAAGCGCACGGACCGGACCGTTTACGCATTTCTTCAAAGCCTGGAAGAGGAACATGGACGACGCCTCCTGAACGTAGTAGCAGCCCTGATGCAGCAGCGGATCCATCGTGAACTGCGGGCGGTGGTCCAAATAGACGGCCTGGTCCATCCACTGCACGCGGGCATCGGCCCTGCATTCAAGTGACTCAAGGACAAGGTTTTCAGTGTCAGGTGCCTTGCAGTTGAACCTTATGCTAACCTCCGGTTCAGTAGCCAAAGCAGCCAGCAGAGCATCGCGCTCACCCAGCGGTAACATGTTGATAAATTCCTCTGATAACTGCATACCTTATCCCGATTTTACCGCGAAGGTAAGCCAAAAAATCAGTATATTCGCAGACAATAAAAAGGAAAACTGATGAAACAGTATCTCGACCTGCTTGACAGAATACTTCGTGAAGGAGTGCAGAAAGGTGACCGTACCGGCACCGGCACAATCAGTGTGTTCGGACACCAGATGCGATTCAACCTTGAGGAGGGATTTCCGCTCCTTACCACCAAGAAACTGCATCTTAAATCCATCATTTACGAGCTGCTCTGGTTCCTTGACGGCAACACCAACGCAAACTGGCTGCAGGAGCGCGGCGTACGCATCTGGAACGAGTGGGCCGATCCCGACGGCAACCTGGGTCACATCTACGGCTATCAGTGGCGTTCATGGCCCGATTACGAGGGAGGTTTCATAGATCAGATTTCCGAGGCCGTAGAGACCATCAAGCACAACCCCGATTCTCGCCGCATAATCGTGAGCGCATGGAACGTGGCAGACCTCAAGAACATGAACCTGCCCCCCTGCCATGCATTCTTCCAGTTCTATGTGGCCAACGGACATCTGAGCCTGCAACTCTACCAGCGCAGCGCCGACTGTTTCCTGGGCGTACCCTTCAACATAGCATCGTATGCCCTGCTCACCATGATGATGGCACAGGTAACAGGACTCAAACCGGGTGATTTCATTCATACCACAGGTGATACGCACCTCTATCTGAACCATCTGGAGCAGGCCCGCCTGCAACTTACCCGTGAGCCGCGCCCGCTGCCCAAGATGATCATCAACCCCGATGTCAAGAGCATATTCGACTTCAAGTATGAGGATTTCCAGCTTGAAGGATATGACCCGCATCCGCACATCAAAGCCGACGTTTCAGTATGATATCAATAATTGTAGCTATAGCCCAGAACGGAGCCATAGGTTATAAAGGGGACTTGATCTATCATCTGTCAGCAGACCTGCGCCGTTTCAAGGAACTCACCACAGGCCATACTGTCATCATGGGCCGCAAGACCTTTGAGTCATTGCCCAAGGGCGCACTGCCAAACCGCCGCAACATAGTTCTCACTCGTCAGAGCGGAGCATCATTCCCCGGCACCGAGGTATACTCGTCAATTGATGAGGCCCTGAGCAATTGCCCTCACAATGAGAAAATCTACATCATGGGAGGAGCCCAGGTCTACACTCAGGCATTACCCATGGCCGATGAACTGGAAATCACGCTTGTCCATGACAGCCCCGCTCAGGCAGACACCTTCTTCCCTGAATTCGGAAGCGATCCCAGTTGGCAACTCATAAGCCGAGAGGATCATGATCCCGACGAGAAGAATCCATTCCCCTATTCGTTCCTGACTTACAGAAGATAAAACAATAAGAAAGGCCCCTGAAACAGAGGCCTTTCTTATTTATAGAACGAATTAACGTTAGTCTTTATTCTCCTTTGTAGCTGAGTATACAATGTTCAGAGCACGTGCCTTACGAAGCTCCTGCTTCACATCGGTTACGATACCCATCTGAACACCCTGGTCTATCTTAAGAGACATCTTCATGAAGGGTTTATCCTTCTCTGACATGCTCTCACGCTCAGCAACTACGAACTCACGGATTGCCTCCGGCTCAGCAAAATACTCATTAAGCTGAATCTGGGGAGCTGTACCGTAAGTGGCACGATATGACTTTGAGGGAGGACCGATGTAGATATGTGACACCAGTGACTTTCTCTCAAGTTTCTCAATCTCGCTGCCTCCTACAGGAGTCTTGACCTGAACCTTTACCTCTACATCACGCATGGATGTAACCATCATGAAGAAGAACAATACGGTAAAGATAAGGTCCGGAAGTGACGAAGTATTCAACTCCGGCATTTCTCTCTTTCCATTACTTCTGAATTTACTCATTGTGCAGTACCATATTGTTTAGGCTCAGCCTCTGAAATCTTGTTGGGGTAATAACCCTTTACGACAGCCTGCTGATCCTCGTCGCACTCGGCGAACTTCTTACCAAATGTCTTTTTGGCCCAGGCATCTCTCAACTCTGTATAAGCCTTTGACAGCTCATGCTGGACTTGGAAATAAATCTCGTAGTTGGTGGTACGGTCAGTCTGCAGTGAGATCACATGCTTATAGGTAGTGACCACTACACCGTAATCCTTGATATCATACTCCTCATGAATAGGAAGGTTGATGTTATCGTCGGGGTTTGCAATAAACTCCTTGGCGATATCCTTCAACTCGCTGATATCTATTACGCGATTTATAACACCATTCTTGACAAAGATCTCGTTGTTCTTGTTGACCTGGACCGTCATTACGTTACGCTCCTTGATCTTCATCTCCTGCTCAACTGCATCCGGATCCCACTCAGGAAGACGACGGGACAGACCCGAGTCAGTGTCCATTGATGTGGTCACCAGGAAGAAGATCAACAGGATAAACGAAATATCCGCTGTCGAAGACTGGTTAAGTCCGGGAACTTTTCTTTTTCCTTTTCCCATAACTCTGATTCTTCAATTTCTACAATTACTTTCTAGCTTTGAAGACACCGAGCATAGAAAGGATGGAGCATAAAATTGAAACAACTACCAGTGCGTAAATTGTGTACAGGCATACATCCGAAATCTGAAGCTGCCATACAATCTTTACAAGCTCACCGTCACCCTTGCGGATAGGCTTTGCGCTTGACAGGAAGTAAGAAACAACCAGAAGTACGAATGTGAATATGAATACCCAGCCGGCAAAACCGGTTCTCTGCTGTCCGGTAGTCTTTGTCTTTAAATTCCTGATACCTGCTACAATACCGAATCCAAGAACTGACAGGACGCATATGCCTACAAGGGCATAGAGCCAAATCAGCAACAGACCGGTAAACTGAGGATCTGTCAGGTTCTTACCGTTCAGGTAGGTGGTATTGCTGTAACCAACGCCGAAGAACAGTACCAGTACTACGGCAGAAAGTACAAAGAGAATACCAAGAGCCCACTTGGACGCCTTTATTTGTTTATTCTCGTTTTCCATAATTTGGAGTTATTACTTTTTGAACTTCAGGTTGTACTTCATGATGATGTCGAGCAGAGATACTGAAGAATCCTCCATATCTGTGTTAAGAGCCTCGACCTTACTCAGAATGTAGTTATAGAACACCTGAAGAATAAGAGCAACGATAATACCGAAGATAGTTGTGATAAGGGCAACCTTCATACCGCCGGCAACAACGTTAGGTGAAATATCACCAGCCTTCTGGATATCATCGAATGCCTGTACCATACCGATCACAGTTCCCAAGAATCCGAGTGAAGGAGACATTGCAATGAACAGGGTAATCCATGAGAGGTTCTTCTCAAGGTTAGAAGCCTGAACGCTACCGTAAGAAACAACTGAACGCTCAACTACGTCAAGACCCTCATCGATACGGAGCATACCCTGATAGCAGATTGAAGCTACAGGACCACGTGTATCGCGGCAGATAGCCTTGGCACCTTCTACATCACCGTTCTCAAGAGCAGCCTGAATGTCCTCAAGGAGCTTCTTGCTGTTGATCTCAGAAAGGCTAAGGAAAATAATACGCTCGATGCAGAGAGCAAGACCGAAGATCATAGCAACAGCTACGAGGGCCATGAAGCCTGCACTACCCTCGATGAACTTAACCTTAATTGTCTTGTGGAGACCCTTAGCGTCGTCTTCCTCCTCTTCGGCGATGACGTCTTCAGCCTCTACATCTTCAGCAGCTGCGAGAGTATCAACAGCAGCAGAATCTTCCTGAGCAACCTCCTCGATGGCAGGTGCTTCTTCTTGAGCATTGATTGTCTGGTTTACTCCGAAAGTAAGGAGTCCCATCATTGCAACGAATGCAAATACCTTTTTCATTTGAGATAATTTTTAGTTATTGGTTATATTAATTTGTTTCAATCTAGTAATCAGTTCCAAACCCTTGCGGAAAGACGGGGATTCGAACCCCGGATACGCTTTTGGCGTATACACGCTTTCCAGGCGTGCCTCTTCAACCACTCGAGCATCTTTCCCTTCAGGCACTATTTGCCCATAGCGTCCAAAACGGGCGCAAATTACAACATTTTTAGTGAATATAACAACCAAAGGTTATTAAAACATGTAAAAATGCTGTCATCTGAGCCCTTCCGACAAAGCCGTCATCTACAAATGTACCCAATATCTTATAAAATGCGTACTTTTGCACTGAATACGATTCAAAGATAGGGTATTATTACTGAATAATGAAGGCCGAATTCAAAATAAACAACGCGCTTCGTCCATTAGGATGGCTCTACGGTCTGGCTACCGGAATCAGGAACCGTCTATACGACAAAGGCGTGCGTAAAAGCCAGGTTTTTGACCTTCCTGTAATCAGCATAGGTAACATAACCGTAGGGGGAACCGGCAAGACACCTCACGCCGAATACACCGCCACCCTTCTCAAGGACCGGTACAAGACCGCAGTGCTCAGTCGCGGATACGGCCGCCACACCAAAGGATTCTTCATGTCCGATGCCCACTCCGACAGCGGACTCATCGGCGATGAACCCCTTCAGATAAAACGCCGTTTCCCCGACCTTGAAGTAGCCGTCTGCTCTGACAGGGCGCAGGGTATCAGACGTCTCATAGAGATGTGTAACCCTCAGGTCATCATACTGGACGACGCATTCCAGCACCGCAGGATCACTCCCTCTCTGAACATACTGCTGGTAAACTGGCACCGCAACATACTGGATGACGCAATGCTTCCCGCAGGATACCTGCGCGAGAGCGTAAAAGGCCGCAAAAGGGCCGATATCATCATAGTGACCAAATGCCCCGAGGACCTGTCGGCACAGGCCATGAACGATCTGGCCCAAAGACTCAGGGTAAAACCCGAACAACAGGTATTCTTTACCGCCCCGCATTACAACCAGCCCTATCTCATAGACGATGCGGGTACTCCGGTTGACCTGCCACAGGTACCTCTGCTGGCTGTAACCGGCATAGCATCACCCGCCCTCATGCAGGCTGAACTTGAGCGCCAGGGACACCAGGTCACACTCATGGCCTATCCCGACCATTACCGTTTCACCAAGCAGGACATTGCAAATATTACATCCCGCCTGGAGAGTCTTGGAAAGGATGCCGTCATAGTGACAACAGCCAAGGATGCAGCCCGTCTTCAGGACCTCAATCTGGACGGCGATTTGCGAAAAAAGATTTACATCCTGCCCGTAGGAGTACGTTTCCTCCGCGACGCCCGGAATTTTGAGAAGGCAGTGCTTGAGCACGTGGAATCATTCGTAAACAAGAAATAACATCATAACAATGGCAGATATCAAACGTACCGAAATAGCAGGACTCGGAGAGTTCGGTCTTATAGACCACCTGACAAAAGACCTCAAGCCACAGAACGCATCCACCCTTTACGGAGTTGGTGACGACTGCGCCGTACTGGATTACTCCGGTAAGGACAAGGAGGTCCTGGTTACAACCGACATGCTCATGGAGGGCGTTCATTTTGACCTCACCTACGTGCCCCTGAAACACCTGGGTTACAAGAGTGCCATGGTCAACATATCCGATATCTACGCCATGAACGGCACTCCCCGCCAGATGACCGTTTCCATTGCCCTGAGCAAACGTTTCTCGGTTGAGGATATGGAGGATTTCTATGCCGGCATCGTGTTGGCATGCCAGCGTCATAACGTTGATCTGGTAGGCGGAGACACCACATCGTCACTTACCGGACTGGCCATCAGCATAACCTGTATAGGTGAGGCTGAGAAAGGCAAGGCCGTATACCGTAACGGAGCCGGTCAGAATGACCTGATATGCGTATCGGGAAATCTGGGAGCAGCCTACATGGGCCTGCAGTTGCTGGAACGTGAAAAAGCCGTGTTCAACAGCACCCCGCATGACCCCAGTGAACCTTTCAGCCCTGATTTTGCCGGAAAGGAGTATCTCCTGGAGCGCCAGCTCAAGCCCGAAGCCCGCGGCGACATCATAAAGGAATTGCGTGAGGCCGGTATCCAGCCCACCGCCATGATGGATATATCCGACGGTCTGTCATCGGAACTCATACATATCTGCAAGCAGAGCGGTACCGGCTGCAGCGTCTATCAGGAGCGCATCCCCATTGACTACCAGACAGCCGTCATGGCCGAAGAACTCAATATGGACGTCTACACCTGCGCCCTTAACGGAGGCGAGGACTACGAACTCCTGTTCACCGTCCCCCTGACCGACCACGACAAGATAATCCAGCTCAAGGACGTCAAACTGATAGGCCACATGACAAAGCCCGAACTTGGTCGCCACTTGGTTACCAAATCCGGGCAGGAAGTCGAGTTGAAGGCCCAGGGGTGGACCAGCAACCTTTAAATACTTTTTTCGATATTCCAGACAAATGCACGGAGGCCGAGTTTCTCGGTCGCCACGTCCATTGCGTGAAGTTTCTCCAGAACTATATCAACCTTGTCATCATCGACCATGGTGATTATGCCAGAGCACATTGAAGGCCAGGCATGGTTGCCGTAGTGAGGCTCACCCTTGACCGAGCCCCTGCCCTGCAGCTGCTCCACCATGGAGAAGCCGCGGCAGTTGCTTGTGGTAAGCAAGTCAATTATACGCTCGGTATATGACTGATCAAATGCTATAAATATTGCTTTCATAGTTGTGCCTGATTAATGTTTTGCAGTCTTGTCATGAATGAACTGATCCTTGTTCTGTGCCCAGAAAGCGGCCAGCTCCAGCTGTTTGCGGTGCTTGCGGCGGGCCTTCTTGATTCCGGTGCTCTGGAACATGCAGTACAGGGTCGGTACAAGTATCAGGGTCAGCAAGGTTGATACGGTAAGACCGCCTATTACCGATATACCCAGCGGGCGCCACAAGGCCGATCCCTGACCATGGCTGAGAGCCATAGGAATCATACCCAGGATAGTGGTAAGGGTTGTCATAAGTACAGGACGCAGACGGCTGCGGGCGGCAGTTACGGTAGCCGTGATGGCCGACATTCCGCGCTCGCGGCAAAGACCCGTATAGTCAATGAGCACGATACCGTTCTTAACTACGATACCAATCAGCATTATGGCACCCAGCATACTCATCAGGTTGATGGATGTACCGGTAAGTGCAAGTGCAATCAGCACACCGCTGAGTGCGAACGGTATTGAGAACATGATGATGAACGGCAGAGTGAGAGACTCAAACTGTGCAGCCATCACGATGAACACAAGCATGATGATAAGCAGTGCCAGGGTAGCCATATCGGCAAATGACTCCTGCTGGTCCTCATAGTCACCGGATATCTGGATAGTCACGCCCTCGGGAAGATCCATACCGGCAATCACATCCTGACCGGCCTTGACCACATCACTAAGTGCGGCACCGCCGGCAATTACGCAAGTGACGGTATTGATACGCTGACGGTCCTTACGCTGGATGGTAGGCGGCGTGAACACCTCTTCAAGATGACCTACGTCACGGACGCGGACTGCGTTGGTACCGCTGCCGTAAAGCAGGATGTTCTCTATATCGGACAGTTCTGTACGATACTCGGGAGCATAACGTACCTTTATATAATACTCCTCACCGTCCTCACGGAAATATGATGCGGTGGCACCGTATATGCGGTTACGCAGATATGTGGCTGCGGTAGAGAGGTTCAGACCGTGCTGAGCCAGTTTCTCGCGGTCAAACACAACCTCATATTCAGGCTGGTAGTTGTCACGGCTTATGTAAGCCTCACCTACGCCGGGTACATCCTTCATGGCGGCCAGGAAATCGGCGGCCACCTTATCGGTCTCACCAAAGTCATAACCGTAAATCTCAAACTCGGCGCTTGACTGGCCGCCCATGCTCATACCGCCGCCGGCAGTAACCATGAAACGCTCAATCTCGGGACGGGCGTTCAGGTCGGCACGCATCTCGGCCACAACCTGATCCGATGAGATGTTACGATCACCCAGTTCCTTAAGTGAAATGGTGAATGATATGATATGGGTACCGTTGGTCTGCATTGATGCAAAGGTGTTGTTCTCATCGGCAGCACCCACGCGGTAGTTGCAGGTCACCAGGTCATCGGCATAGCGCTTCATCCAGGTATCCGACAACTCCTGAGCCACCGCCCTTGAACGGTTGGTGTTAGTGTTGATAGGCATGTAGATGGTGGCCGATATACGTGACTGCTCATCGGACGGGAAGAACTCGGACTTGAGGTTTCCGGC
>JAFXMB010000044.1 GCA_017530735.1 Bacteroidaceae bacterium
AGACCGCAACCGTCCAGAGCGGCGAGTTCTCGGAGTACGTTAACGCCGAAGGCACCCTCCAGCCTATCCAGACCATAAAGGTCTATACACGCGAGGGCGGATTTGTGGAGAGCGTGCTGGTTCAGGACGGCTCCCTGGTACACAAAGGTGATACGCTCATGATTCTGAGCGACCCTGAGTTGCAGCGTACCATAGAGACCGCACGGGAGAGCTGGCGCAAGCAGAACCGCTCCTACCGCACCAGCATGATTGAGATGGACCAGCGCCGTCTGTCATTGGCACAGAGCATACTGCAGACCAAATATGAACTCAAGCGTCTGGAAAAGGAGCACAACCTGGCACAAGAGGAGTTCCGTATGGGAATTCGCAGCCGCGCACAGCTTGATGTGGCCGATGAGGAGTACAACTACAAGATGGAAACCGTACGCCTGCAGCTGGAGAGCCGCCGTCAGGACTCCGTGCTGAACGCAATCCGCCAGGAGGCCCTGCAGGATGAACTGGCCGAAGCCCAGCGCCAGCTCCGCAAAACCGAGGAGCGTCTGAACGACCTTATAGTGACTGCGCCTGCCGACGGCCAGCTGAGCGGACTCTCACTGGAGCCTAGCCAGCGCATCAGCTCCGGAACCGCAATTGCCGACATCAAACGCATGGACCAGTTCCGCATGCGCCTGAGCATAAACGAGTTCTACATAGACAAGATAACCGTGGGCCAGCCCGCCACCATCACCTATGAGAAAAAGACCTACCCCATGACCATCAGCAGCACCGTGCCTGAGATCAAAAGCGGATCATTTGATATCTATCTGGTATTCACTGACTCCCTACCCGATAACGCCCGCATAGGAAAGTCCTATCAGGCCCGCATAGAGATGGGCGGCCAGGCGCAGTCCATAATAGTGCCCAAGGGCAACTTCTACAACTACACCCACGGCAGCTGGGTATTCAAGGTAAATGCACAGCACACCCACGCCGTCCGCGTACCCGTAAGCATCGGCCGCCAGAACCCGCGCCACTTTGAGATACTTGAAGGCCTCAACCCAGGTGACGAAATCATAATAACCGGCTACGACCGCATATCCGATGCCGATGAAGTGGTGCTCAACTGAAAGTGACGCAAAGGGGTCGTTTCGTTTTGCGTCACTAACTGAACTGGAAAGTGAAGGTGGTATAGGGATAGTGCGATGAGCAGGTAAGCGTACCCTCATGCAGCTGCATGATCTGACGCGAGAGGGCAAGGCCTATACCGCTGCCGCTACCTCTCTTCTTGGTAGAATAGAAGGGCATGAATATCTGCTCTATCTGGCTCTCCGGAATCTCGGGACCGTTGTTGGTTACGGTTATGCAGGGCTTGCCTCCGGGGGCCGATGCCATTACCGAAATCTGACCGTCCTCAACCCCATCGGTTGCCTGAATGGCGTTACGGATAATGTTTATCAAGGCCAGAGGTATAAGGCTGGAGTCTGCATGGATAATAACATCACCCGCCGTCTCAAAACGCACGCGATCCGCACCAGGCTCGGCCTTAAGCAGAGTCTGCAGGTTACTGAAAATGCGGGATACTGGGATATCGGTCATTGATGGCTGAGCCAGCACCGTAAGCTGGCGATAAGACTCCAGGAAACTGCAAACGTTGTGGGCCTGGCTATTGATAATGCCGATCGCTTCCTGACGTTCTTCCTCGGATTGGGCATCGGGATTCTCCAACATGAAATCAGTCAGAGATACTATGGGAGTCACGGTGTTGCGCAGTTCGTGCGTCATAACGCGCAGGATGCGGTCATAGTAGTTCTTGCGGGTTTCCAGTTCATTCTGGTCGCGCCGGTAAGAGAGCAGTATGCGGTTCATATCGGCCGATGCCTGACGCAGCAGCACATCATCGGTCTCGGGGATATGCAGCATCAGGTCATGGTTCTTTATGGCACGGGCCATCATCTCGGTCTGCGATATTGGGTAGCGCAGCAGTCTTATGAGCCTGTATACTGCCGCAAGGGTCAGTATGCCCATTAGTACGGCAAACGGCGCATAACCCTTAAAAGAGAGCCACACGCCAACTGCCGGCAGAGCCATTACCATCATGACCGATGCCGTCACATGCAGTGTATAATGCCGGCTATATGATGCCATGATGTTTCATCTTGTTGTACAGTGTCTGACGGCTAATACCAAGTTTTTCGGCTGCTGTAGTAAGATTGCGTCCGCTTGACTCCAGCACGCGTTGGATAGTGAGTTTCTCCATCTCATCAAGTGAACTGGGCGCCTCCTGCTCAGCAGCCTCCGAAGCAGCGGGATTCTTCTGCTTCTCGGCATAGAGCGCATCACGCTTGGCTATGGCCTCCTGCAGTTTACGTATCAGGTCGTTATTGTCCCAGGGCTTCTGGATAAAGTCCAGCGCCCCTTTCTTGAGCGATGTCACCGCCAGGCCCACGTCGCCGAACGCAGTGATCATGACCACGGCCGGAGGATTGTCCAGACCGCTGCGGCTCATAATCCTGTCCAGCCAGAACAGGCCGTCCTGCCCGTCCAGTTTATCGGACCCGAAGTTCATGTCCAGCAGCACCGCATCTACATCGCCGGCACTGATAAGAGCCGGGATAAGCTGAGGGTCACTAACTGCCACCACAGTCTTGAACCCGCTCTTGAGCACAATCTTAAGTGTGCTCAAAACCGCCGTGTTATCATCAATCACAAGAATCTTAGCATCCGTCATAACACCACAAAGATATGAAAAAATGACGCAAAGGGGTCGTTTCCCTTTGCGTCACTCGCTTTTAATTACATCGGCCGGATTAGTGCGCATGATGGTGCGAATCTTTCTCCATATGGAGAGCATGATAATCAGCGCCATAAGTATCAGCGATACCAGCGATATCAGCAGAAAGACTCCGCCAAAACCTATATCACTCTTTTTGATCAGAACCACCGCGGCCAGGTTTCCTATAACCGAGGCTAAGAGCAGTATCACGCAGTAAGGTTTGATGAACAGCGCCATTATATCCTGGGCCTTGGCGCCGTTTACCTTACGCAATGCCACCTCCTTGCGGCGCATGCCGGTATCGGCCGATATGGACGACGACACGCTCAGTATCACCAGCAGTATGCAGACTATGCTGCCCAGGTTGAATGCCAGCACACGATACTTCAGCTCATCATCAACATACTCCGGTAAGCGTTTTATCTCCGGTCCGCCGGACGACATGGGATACAACTTGGCCCACTCATCCCTGATAATGGATTCGCACTGTGCGGGAGATAAAGAATTATTGAATTTGATAAAGAACTCTCTGACAGAATTTATATTCGAATGATCCCAATATCGGAACGCAGTATATACGGTAACCGGCATTCCAATCGTCAGCTTGCTGTTTACACGTTCCGAATAACCGGTCAGATCTTCACATATGCGATGGTCAAAGACTCCGGATACATGTATCTTCTTATCCAAATGATTGTTATCTGCGTATTCCAACGACTCTATATCCACGCCAGTCCGCTGCAGTTGCTCATATATCTTACGGTCCAGAAGGAATCCGGAACTGGGAGGCACAGCATCAAACCATTCAACAGGAATGTCAAAGAACCGGAAATAGTTGATGTCGTTTCCAAGAACCGAGAAATGCCACATACTGTTTCCTGATTTGATCTGGGTGAATCCGGGATAATCATTCCATGAACCATTGGTTGGAATGATTTCATCCACCTGGGGTAACTGCTTCAGTTTCTGATAGAATTCCTCCACGTTTTCAATCTCTTCATGATGCACATAGAACACTCTTCTGCTCACCTGTCTTGACAGAGGATTGTAAGGCCTTGGAACATTCATCCACGTATATAGCGCAACCGACAAGGCGCACACGGCTACGATGGTCTCAAGCCCTATGACAATATATTTGACCATCTTACTGCCACCTCTTTGGGCCACGATCCTCTGCCTGAGCAGACGGTTCTGCCTTACGGCCGATATCCGGCACACAACGGCACCCGTAATTCCCACCATGACAATACCCGCTATATCCAGTACTGCCACATCGGTATAGTTGAAATAGATGTAACCCAGAAATTCAGCTGCGCTGTTAAGCCATGCACATACATGGAAAGACAGATATAGAGCTATGGCAAGTGACACAAGCAGTACTGTCAGCATCTCTGTCAGCATCATGACCGACAGGCTGCCGCCGCCGGCACCAAGACTGTATCGGATTATGTTAGCCCTTCCGCGCTGTCTGAGCAGCATAACCGTATGCTTAAAGAAGTTGGCGGCGGCCACCACCAGCACTATTATGCTCAATATGCTCAGCAGAGGATCATCTGGCCTGTGATCATAGTGATACAACTGTACTACATACCTGTTGTTCTCCTGAATGTATGATGTTGAAAGCTGTCTGTTTACCTCGTTTATATCGGCTCCTTTCCTGAGCACTACATTACAAGTGATGCTGTTGGGGTTTATCAATACCGATAGTGCGTATCTGTCCAGCATAAAGAATATCTCCTGGTTCACGTATCGGCTCCACACATCATCCTTAACCACATTGACTATCACGTAGTCCATGTTACGGTGCGATTCCTTTATACGGCACTGGCTGATATCCTTGTCATAATCTATCTTCTTTAAAAATGACTCTGTAACTACAATCTCATTGCTGTTCTGCGGCACCCTGTCACCGTACAGAAGCGTAAGGTTCTGAAACTTGAAATAATCTCCACAGACCTCCTTGCCTCTGACTGCGCCATTCAGATAGACCCGCTCCGAATCAGAAACTTCAAAATAAGCCGGAACATCACCTTGACACTCACCCGATACATATTCTATCTCCGGGAGATCCAACTTGGCCATCATCTCAAAACTGATTGGCATGCGTATTCCTTTTCTGACAAGACCGCGGTTAACGCTATAATTCTCATCGTCCGGTATATCCTCATAAGCTATCGCGCTGCGGTCATACAGCGGACGGCGGTTATACTCATAATACTCATGGTTCAGACCATAGAAAAGAGTGGCAAACATCGTCGTGCCGATAGCAAGGCAACATACACTCAGCAAGCTGTATACCCAGTTGCTACGGATATTCCTCCATGCGGTCTTAATGTAATGCAAAAACATAGTCAAGGATTTTTTATTCAGTTGCGATATAATCTACAGGATTGAGTTTCATTATGCGGCGTATGTTACCCCATACGGTGACGGTTATTACCACCAGCATGAACAGGATTCCCCCTACTGCCGATATCCAAGCCGATATGTCTCCAGCGGTCAGATCTCCGTCGGACATATCAACCACCACCTGGTTGAACAGGATAGCTATAGGGGCCGATATCAGGATACTTATTACAGCCAATGAGATGTAAAGGCGGCCGAACAGTATTGCCACATCAGCCTTGCGGGCACCGTTAACCTTGCGGATGGCCACCTCCTTACGGCGGGCACGGATGCTCAACAGCAGCGTGCTGTACAGGCTCATGGCGCAGATTATCAGGCAGACTGCCGACAGAATCAACGCACCCCCGCGCATGGCATCGAGAATAGTCACCTCGGCACCTATCCTGTCACGGAAATTATACACATCCAGTTCAACCGATTCGGGACTGAAACGGTTCATCAGTTCTGTCACATCGGCCATCAGAGCCTGGTACTCACCTTTATGTGGCACTAAGATATAGCTGTCATAGGTTCTGTCCGCCCCGGGAGTTACTACAGCAATGCTTATATTCTCGGACCGCAGTCTGGAATAGGGTTTGGTTGAGTAAACGCCCAGTACAGGGAGCACGCGGCCATCGGAGGCGGTTTCCATATCCGGGAGTTCCTTTCCGGCTTTCCGGTGCAGTTCACTGTAGCCCTGACTCAAAAGCACATAGCTCTCACCCTGCTCCGGCGTCCGGTTCCAGCTGATCTTCATTCCATAGAAATCAAACAGCGCCGTGTCTGCCAGATGGTAATTGCGCAGTGACCCCAGACGCAGGTCCTTGAGCAGCGCGCCCACAGGATCGGACTCATCACGATTCAGTTCCGTGAATGATTCGCTGTAAGGTATGATACGGTCGGCATGTCTTAAGCCCTGCAGTTCTCTCTGGAAGCCAATCTTGTCATTTATCCTGTATGACTGGGCCAGGATACACTTTCTGTAATAGCGGTCATTTTCAGGGATATTGTTCAGGCGTGACTCGCCTGCCACGAACTGAAGCAGAGACAGCGTACCGCTTATGAACACTGTGCTTATTACGGTCTGAATAACAAGCATGGTCTTGCGCATCATACCGCCGGAGCCGCGAATGGTATCCGATATTGCATAGCCTTTTCTGACAGAGCCCAAAAGACACAGCGCTATTACCGCTGCGCAGATGGCAAACATGACAGCCCCTTGGGTCAATACACTGCCGTATATTCCATGCCAGCTCCAGTTCCAGTCTCCCAGCAGTCCGGCCAGACGGGTATCGGCAAAACCAATCAGCATATCCGTAAGGACAACAGCCAGCAGGGTGCTCAGAATAACAGTAACGGCATATTCCGTTAAAAGCATCAGGAAAAGTTTTGATGCCGATGCGCCGTTAATCCTGCGCAGGGCCAGTTCCCTGCCGCGCATCCTGAGCAACTGGACCTGCATTCTAAGGAAACTGATTAGAGCCGAAAGCAGTATCAGTGAGCCAGCAACCCATATTACGATACGGGTAATGTCCGATATGGAACCCTTGCCCTGTTCTTTCAATGATTTCACGCTGACCGTCATGCCCGCCGGTTTGAGTCGGGCATCGGCCTCTGACTTGAGTTGCTCCGGAGTGAATCCATCACGGAGTATGACCTCACAATACGGAATCCAGGCTGCCAGCCAGTCAAAATCGTCATCATCATAGAAACTGAAAAGAAGATGGTGGTCCTGGGACTCCGTCAAAGGAACGTCCTCAAACACATCGGCCAACACAAAATCATGTAACTCGTTCTGGAAATAGAATGAGATCGTGGAGCCCACGGGATTGGTATCACCATATACCTTTTTGGCCATGGACTGACTGAGCAGGACCTCATTCTTTCTGAGTACCGGCACCTTACTGCCTGTAACCGCCGACCTCAATCCACGGTAATTGGGATAGTCGCCACGTACAAGCACCAGATCCATAGCCTTGCGGCGGTATGAACTGTCTTCAAGGCAGAAATTCACGTACCCGCTTTCAAATGAGCCGTTAACCGGGAACAGTTTGTCCACACATGCCATACCTCCGTTGCTTAACAGGAGATGGGCTTCATAGTTGGTGAAATTATGCAACCCGTCATCGGCCTCCTTCTCAAGACTTATAGTATAGCATCGGTCTGCGTACGGTTCCTTGTACACATCGGGCTTTCTGATAAGGAACAGCAGGCATTGTATCACCGCAAGCACGGTCATACCCACCGCAAGTGATACAATACTGATTATGTTCTGGGCCTTATACTTGGCCAGATTGCGTAGCGCTATCTTAAGATAATGGAGAATCATTGCAAGGACAAAAGTGACGCAAAGGGGTCGTTTCGTTTTGCGTCATTTTTACAGCGGGAGTTCCTTTACGATGCTTCCGTCAAAGAGGTTGATGATGCGGTTGGCGTACGATGCATCATGACGGCTGTGGGTTACCATTACGATAGTGGTGCCCTGCTGGTTGAGCTCCTTCAAGAGGTTCATAACCTCCTGACCGTTCACTGAATCCAGGTTACCGGTGGGCTCATCGGCCAATATCAGCTTGGGACCTGCTATCACGGCACGTGCTATGGCAACGCGCTGCTGCTGACCACCGCTCAGCTGATTGGGGAAATGCTTCTCGCGGTGCGAAATGTTCATGCGCTCCATAACCTCCTCGGCACGGCGGCGACGCTCCTTGGCGGGCACGCCCATGTAGAGCAACGGAAGTTCAATATTCTCACGTACGTTAAGCTCATCAATAAGGTTAAAGCTCTGGAACACAAAGCCGATCACGCCCTTGCGCAAATCGGTGCGATGGTTCTCATCAAGATCTGCAACCTCAACGCCCTGCAGCTTGTAACTGCCCTTGGTGGGGTTGTCAAGCAAACCAAGGATATTAAGAAGGGTTGACTTACCGCAACCTGACGGGCCCATGATGGCCACAAACTCTCCGTCAGCAACATTGAACGATACATCGTTAAGTGCCCATGTCTCAACTTCCTCCGTACGGAAGATTTTCTGCAAATTGTTGACTTCAATCATATTTCAAATTATTAGGTTATTGATTACTTATTTCTGACTCAAAATTATCCCTCAACTACTCCATTCTCCAAGAAAAAACATCATAATCCTCCTTGTAGGCCCAAAATCGTCTAATTTTTTGACACTTCAGTATTTTGTCACTCGCTCTTGACCACATCGGCCGGGTTCTCGCGTGAAATACGGCCTATCTTGAAACCTATTGTCAGGCTGACAAACACCACCATTATCAGCAATATGAACAGGTAGAACAGGATTGCATAACCTGCACCTTTCTCAAACGGCCTGTTGTTCAAGATGGCCACTTTTATTAAGAAGGCGCTTATGGGAATTGAAATCACTGATGATATGATGAACAGCTTTACATACAGGTTTGCAAACAGCATGGTTATATTACGTTTCCTGGCACCGTTTATCTTGCGGACAGCCATCTCCCTGCGGCGACGGGTAGTATCAATCGATATTGCCGAATATATGCCAAGCAGAGTGATTATGAAGGCTATGATGGCTACAGTCCATGCTATGAATCCTATGCTGTGCCATATGGAGTTGTTCTGGTCCATGTAATCATAGAGTGACATCGCCATGTGATAATCACCTTCGTTAAAATCGGGATTGTGATATCTGGCAATAGCCTCCTTTGCCTCTTTCTGATAACCGGGGAGGCATCGTACAACCACGAATCCGCTCAGGACTTTCCAGTTACAGTATATTGACGGGTGTTGGATGCTCGAATAATACCCGGTCGTCAATATGGATTTATCAAGCAGATTGTCAATATGGCCTACTATAACCAAAGGCACCCAGGCAGTTTCATCACCCGTAAAAATATAATCGGCATCAGGGTAGTTCCTCATGAAATCCCTGACCTTCAATGTATCACCAATATCCAACCTGAATCTTTCAGTAAACTGATCATCAACCATTATCTCTGTTGACCTTACAGGCATACGGCCTTCCCTGATACGGACTCCAAGCATATCCATTTTTTCAGCGTCAATAAACGTCCTGTAACAATCCGTTTCATTGGAATAGCCTAAAGTGTTGAACTCTGTATTCAATGTACTGCCTTCGAGATGCTCATTGTACATACATACGGCGTGGGTGATATACGGCAGTGATTTTAAATATGATATCTCCGGATCCATCATACTCCTGTCATCGTAACGTATCCTGTCCGTAATAATGCAGGTCTTGTCCTCCTTGCTGAGCCATGAATAGGGCTCTGTCAGATTTGACCTCATCTTAAGCAGCAATGCTACAAGCAGTGTTATCATCAACTGAGCCACAGTAAGTTGAACACCCAGCATGAAGTTGCGTCCGCCGTAACTGCGTTTCAAGGTACCGCTGATATCGGCGCGTCTTACACGGGTTACAGCAATCCATGCTATCAGCAACCCTGCGGCAACAAGCAAAACAATGTATTCCAATGTATGTTTAATGATGACATTGGTATCCATAAAGAACTGCGTCACTCCGGGGCCTTGTGAATCGGCAACCCTTATCATTGGAGTTACATATCGGGCTATAAAAAGGCTCAGGAAACCTGTCAGGATGGTTACAACGACTATCTGTGTACTTACCATCCGCCACATATCAGCCGTATTTGCTCCGTGTACGCGTCTTAGCGCATATTCTCTCCTGTTGGACAGGATACTGTTTACAAGCAGATGAAAATAGTTGAACAATGCCACTATAAGTATCAGGATGCCGGGCAGAGAAACCAACAATAAGGACAAAGAGAATTTCCAAAAGCCCATGTCACTCTTTCCTGTCTTTCCTGGTGACCTTGTGGTGAATTTGATTCCGCCACCGATATTGATATCCTTGTCCTTAAGATTCCAATAACTGTCACTTGATATTGCTCTCTCATCATCAAGCCATACGGAATAAGGGGTATTACAGAAGGTTTCAGAATCAATGCCTTCCTTTAATTTCACCCAGACATAACCAAGACGTCGTCCGCTCAGGAACTCTTCATCCTTACTGAACATCCAGCCTGCCGCATATTCAAAATTCATTATGGAATTTGCAAACGGCAGGTCTTGAACTACAGCCTGTACGGTAACAACTCCAAGTTCTTCAATAAGAATCTCCTGGCCCACTGCGGCATCGGCCGATCCGTATTGTTTCCTGGCAAAAGACTCAGACAGCGCCAGACAATGCTTGGCATTTGTGTTGCACACGGATTTCCAGTTACCTGCTATCAGCTTAAGCCCGAGTACATCAAGCAAAGTAGTATCAGTATGGATAAAATAATCTGTATTCGCTATGCTTGATTTATCGTCGGCCTTTTTCCATGAAGAACGGACATATGGATTGAAACGCACCAGAGCCTCTATCTCCGGCCTTTGGGCGGTAATCTCCTTTGCCAGGTCAAAGTTCACAGAACTGCCGCCATTTACGTCTGTCATGAAGACAACCCTGTCATCCAGCCAGTTGTCCACCTGGATCATGAATCGGCTTAAATACATGTTGATGCTGAAACAGAACAGGGCAACGGCAAGGCTTACTATTGATATGAGATTCTGCATCCGGTACTTGCCCAGACTACGGAAAGCCATTTTGAGATAGTGAAGGAACATAATAAAGGACCTGAAATATTACTGCTCCAAAATTATCCCCTCCCGCCACCATTATCCAAGAAAAAAGGGCAAAATCGTTGATTCTGCCCCAAAATCGTCAACTTTTTGGACACTTTGGCAAAAAACGACGCATTGGGGTCGTTTCCCTTTGCGTCGTTTTTTTAGCGGCGGGATTTCTTGGAGGGTTTGGTGCGGGCGGCTTTGCGGCCATTGACCTTTTCCTTGCGGGCGGGTTTCTCCTTGCGGGCCGATGACTTCTTCCTGGACTTGCCGGCACCCTCGCTGCGGAAGAACTGGTGCCAGTCCTCGTTTTCAAAGTTGTTCCAGAAATCATCATCCTGGGCTATCTGGACTTGGGGAGCACGTTTGGGAGAACGGGAAGTCTTCTCCTCGCGGCGGGGTTTCTCCTCGCGGCGGGGCTTTTCTTCACGACGCGGTTTCTCCTCATGGCGCGGTTTCTCTTCTCTACGAGATTTCGGTTTGCGCTCGCGCACCGGTGCGGCATCTGCCACCTCACCATTCTCGGAGCGGGTCTCGGCCACCTCAACATGTACCTGACGGCCCTTGTAGTTTACGCCGTCCATGCCGATGACAATCTCCTCGGTATACTCCTCGGGGCACTCAAAGAATGAGAAGTTCTGCATCAGGTCGATGCGGCCCACATCCACACGTCCGGCAACATTGCGGTTGAGCATCTCAATGATATGGACAGGCTGAACGTGGTCTTTCTTACCTATATTTATAAAGAAGCGGGTATAACCCTTCTGTGCACGGTGGCGGTCCTTTTTCTTGCGTTTCTCGCCTTCAACATCATTGCGCGTAACCTCCTCAAGTTCCGGCGCATCCTGATAGTAGCGTACAAAACGGCCGAACTCACGGGTCACGATACGCTTTATGATATCGTTCTTGTCCATCCAGTCCAGACGGCGGAATATATCGGGCAGGAACTTCTCAATCTGCTCCTCGTTCACCTCAATGCGCTCCAGGTCATCTATAACCTTATAGAGCTGCTTCTCGCATATCTGGGTGCCGGTAGGCATCACACCCTGAACGAATGTCTTGCCTATGGCCTTCTCGATAAAACGTATCTTGCCCTTCTCACGCAGATTCACGATGGATATTGAAATACCCTTCTTGCCTGCACGACCCGTACGGCCGCTGCGGTGGGTATAGTTCTCAATGTCATCGGGCAACCCGAAATTGATTACGTGGGTCAGGTTGTCCACATCAAGTCCGCGTGCGGCCACATCGGTAGCCACCAGCAACTGTAACTGACGCTTGCGGAACTTGTTCATGGTAAGGTCGCGCTGAGCCTGCGACAGGTCGCCGTGCAGTGAGTCGGCATTATAGCCGTCCTGCATCAGCTTGTCGGCAATCTCCTGCGTCTCCAGGCGGGTACGGCAGAAAATGATTGCGTATATTGAAGGGTAATAATCAACGATGCGCTTCAGAGCCAGGTACTTGTCCTTGGCGTGAACCATATAATAGACATGCTCCACGTTCTCGGCGCCCTCATTACGTGTGCCGATGACAATCTCGCGGGCATCATGAAGATACTTCTTTGATATGGACTGAATCTCCTTGCTCATGGTGGCCGAGAACATAAGCATCTTACGCTCTACGGGGACCGATGAGAGTATCTTTTCAAGGTCCTCAGAGAATCCCATGTTGAGCATCTCATCGGCCTCATCAAGGATGACGGTACGGATGGTATCCAGTTTGACAACACCGCGCTCCATAAGGTCAATCAGACGTCCGGGGGTGGCCACGATTACGTGTGCGCCGCGCTTGAAATTGCGGATCTGGTTCTCGATCGATGAACCTCCGTACATGGGGATAACGTGAAGCCCCTCAATATAATGCGAGAAATCAGCCAGGTCACTGGCTATCTGAACGCAGAGTTCGCGTGTGGGGCTCAGTATAAGGAATTGGGCATCACTGCTGTTAACATCAGTCTGCTGAATTACAGGGATACCGTATGCGGCTGTCTTGCCGGTACCGGTCTGGGCCAAAGCCACTACATCACCGCTGCCTTGCTCCAGCAGGTACGGAATTACCGCCTCCTGAACGGGCATGGGGTTCTCAAATCCTAACTCTTCTATTGCCTTGAGTATCGGGCCTGATACCCCAAGTTCACGGAATGTACTCATCAAAAAATCAGTTAAGTGTAACGCTCTGCTCGCCAATCATGACACCTTCAACGAACAGATATGCAGTGTATGTGCCGGCACTCAGGAATTCTGCCACGTCAACGTACATGGTAACCTCCTGCTGCTCACCGGTGTACTCAATTATCTTCTTTTCCGAGCACTCCAGAACAACGTTCTCATACTTGCAGGTATAACCCATATCCTTTCCCAGGACCTCCTCGTTGGGTTTGACAATGCGCAGATAAACGGTCTTCTCGCCTGTCTGGACGGTAATGTTCTTGACTATGGTAAAGTTGACAACGAACTGAGTTACGTTCTTGGACTTTTTCTCATCCTTGCCGCGTTTGTTATGGCCAACAACCGTTATGGCGGCGGCATCCAACTGAGATGCCAATGCCACCTTCTCCTCGGCCTTCTGCTTGTCGACAGTAAGCTGGGCAACGACCTTGGTCTGCTCCTGGTACTGCTGACGTACACGGGTATTCTCCTTGGCCAATTGCTTGTTTACCTGATCCAGAGAGTCAATCTGCCTTACGTATGTACGCATTACCTGGCGCACGGTGGTAAGTTCCTTCTTGAGTCGGGTGATCTCGGCTGCATTGGTAGCCTTGGTCTGACGCAGTTCCTCCAGAAGTTGCTGGGTACGCTGCTTCTCACGGTCCAACTGACGTATCAGGGAGTCATTTGAGATATGTACCTTCATCTCATCGTACTGAACGGCGAATCCGGAGTACTCATTCTCCATCTCCTCCTTCTCAATCTCAAAGAGCTGGGTCATCTCCTCAATCTCACGGCCCTTGCTCTGGCTGTCGATGAACAGATACACTGCAGCGCCTGCAAGCAGGACGGCAACGATGATTGTTATTATCAGTCCGGTCTTACCAGATTTCTTCTCTTCTTCCATTATTTCTTAAGAGCTGCAATGCTCTCCTTTAATGTTGCAATCTTCTGAGTGGCATCGGCCTGTTTCTTACGCTCGTTCTCAACAACGGCGGCAGGTGCGTGTGCCACAAAGTTCTCATTTGAAAGCTTGGCGTTGACACCCTTCAGGAATCCCTCCAGATGCTCCAGCTCGGCCTCCATCTTCTTAAGCTCAGCCTCAACGTCAATCAGACCGCCCAGACGTACAGCGTACTCCTGAGTTCCAACCATGAATGCGGCTGTGCCCTCGCTCTTGGCAGCAACTACAACAATCTCCTCAAGTCCGGCCATCTTAAGAACCACGCTGTCAAGTGCAGAAAGCGGGTTGCATCCCACAGCCTCAACAGTCAGCGGCTCACGGGGGCCGATGTTCTTGGCCTTGCGCACTGAGCGGACCTCAGTTACAATCTGCTTGGCATCCTCAAACTGAGCCAGCAGTTTGGCATCGGCCTTACCCTTAACCAGTTCAACGATGCTCTGGTTCATGATGCTCTCACCGTCCTTGCGCTCGCGTACTGCGTGCCAGAGTTCCTCGGTGATGAACGGCATGAACGGATGCAGAAGCATGAGCAGCTCCTCAAACAACTGCAGTGTTGCATTGTATGTCTTGGAGTCAATGGGCTGTCCGTAAACAGGCTTGATGATCTCCAGGTACCAGCTTGCGAACTCATCCCAGAACAGCTTGTAAACTGCCATCAGAGCCTCGCTGATACGGTACTTTGACATCAGGTCATCCATCTCGGCAGCGGTGCTGTTCAGTTTGCTGCGGAACCAGTCAACAGCCAGCTTTGAACTCTGGGGCTGCTCTATATCGGCTACGGTCCAGGTCTGTGTCAGACGGAACGCATTCCATATCTTGTTGTTGAAGTTACGGCCCTGCTCACAGATAGCCTCGTCAAACGGTATGTCATTACCGGCAGGTGCAGAGAGCATAAGACCCATACGAACGCCGTCAGCACCGTACTTTTCAATAAGGCCGATGGGATCAGGTGAGTTACCCAGTGACTTACTCATCTTGCGGCCCAGCTTGTCACGAACGATACCGGTAAAGTAAACGTTGCGGAAAGGCATATCGTGGCGGTACTCGTAACCAGACATGATCATACGTGCTACCCAGAAGAATATGATATCCGGACCGGTTACCAGATCGTTTGTGGGATAGTAGTACTTGATCTCCTCGTTATCGGGGTTGTTGATGCCGTCAAAGAGGCTGATAGGCCAGAGCCATGAACTGAACCATGTATCCAGCACATCCTCATCCTGACGCAGATCGGCAGCGGTAAGAGAGTTGTCACCGCTCTTGGCACGTGCCAGCTCAACGGCCTTCTCAATTGTCTCGGCAACTACAAATCCGCCCTTGGGCATGAAGTAAGCCGGGATGCGGTGTCCCCACCAGAGCTGGCGGCTGATGCACCAGTCCTTGATATTCTCCAGCCAGTTGCGGTATGTGTTCTTGTACTTGGGCGGATAGAACTTGAGCTCATCGTTCATAACGGGAGGCAGAGCCATATCGGCAAAGTGCTGCATCTTGAGGAACCACTGCATTGAGAGCTTGGGCTCGATTACAGTATCCGGGTTACGCTCGCTGTAGCCCACCTTGTTGGTGTAATCCTCCATCTTCTCCAGCAGACCGGCAGCCTCCAGGTCAACGGCAATCTGCTTCTTTACTGCAAAGCGGTCCATGCCGATGTAAAGGCCGGCCTTCTCGCTCAGTGTACCGTTGTCGTTGAAGATATCGATGGTCTCCAGGTTGTATTTCTCACCCAGCATATAGTCATTGACATCATGGGCAGGGGTGACCTTCAAGCAACCGGTACCGAACTCGATGTCAACATAATCATCCTCGATTACAGGTATTACGCGGTTCACCAGGGGAACTATAACCTTGTGACCCTTCAGCCAGCCGTTCTTGGGATCGGCGGGGTTGATGCACATGGCGGTATCACCCATGATAGTCTCGGGACGTGTGGTGGCAACCACTGCGTAGTAGCCCTTGGCATCCTTGTGTACAACCTCACCCTCTGCACCTGTGGGCTTTACAGGGTTCTCGGCGGCATCGGCCACGTAGTACTTAAGGTAGTACAGCTTGCTGTGCTCCTCCTTGTAAACTACCTCCTCATCACTCAGAGCGGTCTGAGCCTTGGGATCCCAGTTTACCATACGTACGCCGCGGTAGATAAGGCCCTTGTTGTAGAGGTCAACGAACACCTTGATTACGCTCTCAGAGCGCAGGTCATCCATGGTGAATGCGGTGCGGTCCCAGTCACAGCTGCAACCCAGACGGCGCAACTGCTTGAGGATAATGCCTCCGTGCTCCTCTTTCCACTCCCATGCGTGTTTAAGGAACTCCTCACGGGTAAGGTCTGTCTTCTTTATTCCCTGGGCTGCAAGCTTGGCAACAACCTTGGCCTCGGTAGCGATAGAAGCGTGGTCAGTTCCGGGTACCCAGAGAGCGTTCTTACCCATCATGCGGGCACGGCGCACCAGGATATCCTGAATGGTGTTGTTGAGCATATGTCCCATATGCAGGACACCGGTCACGTTTGGTGGCGGAATGACGATAGTGTAAGGCTCACGGCCATCGGGCTCTGAGTGGAAAAACTTGCCATCCTCCCAATACTTGTACCACTTTCCCTCCACATCGGCGGGGTTGTATTTGCTTGCTAATTCCATAAAGAAATATTACCTGTGTCTAAAATTGCCTGCAAAGGTACTGATTTAATGTGTAATTTTGCGCTAAAATATAATAATATGCATACACGCGAAGAGAAGATGCAGGCTTTCGGACGCCTGCTTGACATAATGGATGAGTTAAGGGAGAAATGCCCTTGGGACAGCGTACAGACCAATGACTCACTCCGCCAGAATACCATCGAGGAGGTTTACGAGCTCTGCGATGCCATAATGAAAGACAGCAAGGCCGATATCTGCAAGGAGTTGGGCGATGTCCTGCTGCACGTGGTGTTCTACGCCAAGATTGGCAGCGAAACGGGTGATTACGATATCAAGGACGTTTGTGACAAACTGTGTGACAAACTTATTTACCGCCATCCGCATATTTACGGTACAACCAATGTGAACGGCGCCGATCAGGTGCTCCAGAACTGGGAACAGCTCAAGCTTAAGGAGAAAGGCGGCAACAAACGTGTACTGGCCGGTGTGCCCGATGCCCTGCCGTCCACCATCAAAGCTTTCCGCATCCAGGAGAAGGCAGCTCATGTGGGTTTTGACTGGGATACTCCCGAGGGCGCTCTTGACAAAGTCAAGGAGGAGTATGCTGAACTCAAGCAGGAGATATCGGCCCACGACAAGGAGAAAGCCGAGAGCGAACTTGGCGATCTGCTGTTCTCAATCATCA
>JAFXMB010000045.1 GCA_017530735.1 Bacteroidaceae bacterium
ACCGCCGGTATTAGCGCATGCGGCATAAACCTCATAACCCATTTCCTTGGTCAGATACATCACGTTGTAGCTTGTATCCAGACCACCTGAAAAAGCAACTACTACTTTCTTCTTAGCCATATTCTTATTTATTGTTTTCTATTTCCTTTATTCTTTTAAGGACATCGTCCGATATCTTGGCGGGCAGATACTCCTCGGGGTCATACAGCATACCGGTGCAGATGCAATAACGGCGACCTGTACGATGCAGAATGTCCACGTTGACGCAACCCTCACAACCCTTCCAGAATGCTTCATCCTGGGTAAGGTCGGCAAACGTGACGGGCTTGTAACCCAGCTGGGTGTTCATGGCCATTACCGCAGCACCGCTTGTAAGCGAGAATATTTTGGCGTGCGGCCAGCGGATACGGGCCAGTGTGAATGTCATGTCCTTGATACGTTTGGCAAGTCCGCGTCCACGGTAATCAGGGTGAACAATCAGACCCGATGTGGTCACGTATTTCTTGTCCTGCCAGGTCTCGATGTAACTGAAACCTGCAAACTTGTCACCATCCAGCGCAATGACCGCCTTGGCCTCGCGCATCTTGTTGAGTAAATATTCGTGGGTACGCTTGGCGATACCTGTTCCACGCACTTTAGCAGCTTCAGATATGGTTTCCAGGATGGTGTCCACGTATTTCTCGTGTGACTCATCGGCCACCACTACCTCAATTTGGTCTTTCATTTTTTTGAAAGTCGGTATTTTATGTTCTTTATAATGATATTATGATCGGTTCGAGCAAACGCTTTATCTCCATGCGGTTTGCACCCTCGGCCAATACGATGAGCAGAGTGTCATCACCTGCAATTGTACCAAGTACGCCGGGCAGATTGTGGTTGTCAACATCATATGCAAGACTGCTTGCATAACCGGGCTTGGTCTTGATGACTGCCATGTTTCCCGAGAAATTCAGCGATACGAAACCGTAACGGGGCTGATTGAGAACTGTCTCTTCGGCCGAACCGCTACTGCTCTTTTTCTGAAGGATAGCATGATTAGGCAGTACATAGAGATAATCACCGTAGGTATTGGCAACCTTTGAGATTTTCATCTTCTTGAGGTCACGTGACAGAGTGGCCTGGGTCACCGAGTAACCCTTGGAGTTCAGAACCTGAAGCAGCTGGTCCTGATTCTTGATGTCCTGCTCAGAAATTATGAGCCGGATTGCTTCCAAACGATTGTTCTTATTCTTCATATTGCATAAATATTCTCGTTTCGGCTGCAAAATTAGGAATAAATATTATTCAATATACATTCGTTCGAGAAATAATTATGCAAAAATCATTTAAAAAATAAGGAAGCGACCGTCTGGGCCGCCTCCCTATACTGTATAATGTATATACCTTTATTAATCAAGTTCCTGATCGGCCTCGTAGCCGCCAAGCAGACGTATCTGGTTCTTGAGCATTGCAAACTGCTGGAACAGGTCGTGTACGGGGCGCTCATCGTCATAAGTCATAGGCTTCTTGACGTAGAATGAAAGCCACTCCTGAACGCCGCTCATGCCTGCCCTGAGTGCCAGGTCGGTGAATATGAGCAAATCCAGGCAGATAGGTGCTGCAAGGATTGAGTCGCGGCACAGGAAATTGACCTTTATCTGCATGGGATAGTTCATCCAGCCGAATATGTCAATGTTGTCCCAGCTCTCCTTGTTGTCCTTGCGGGGCGGGTAGTAGTTGATCTTTACCTTATGATATATATCGGTATAGAGCTCGGGGTATTCATCCTGCTCCAGTATCCACTCTATCGATGATGCCTTGCTAATGCGCTTGGTCTCAAAGTTGTCGGGGTGCTCAATCACCTGACCGTCGCGGTTGCCCAGTATATTGGTCGAGAACCAGCCCTCAACACCCAGCAGACGGGTGCGGAATATGGGAGCCATGGCGCTCTTCATCATGGTCTGGCCGCTCTTGAAGTCCTTGCCCACTATAGGCAGGCCTTGCTTCTTGGAGAGCTCAAACATTGCGGGTATATCCACGCACACGTTGGGAGCACCCATTATGAACGGGCAACCCTCCATCAGTGCGGCGTATGCATAAATCATGCTGGGCGACAGGTGTTCGCGGTCATCGGCCTTCATTGCAGCCTCAAAACCGGCCAGGCTTCCGTGAACCTGCTCGTTGCGCGGGGTATATTTCTCGGTGCTGGCAATCCAGAAGACGATTACTCGGTCGCAGCCGTTCTCCTTCTTGAAGTTTTGGATATCCTTGCGCAGGTTCTGGGCGTAGTTCCAGCGGGTATCGGTAGGCATTGCCCAAAGCGGATCTGGCACGCGACCAAACTGTGGGTCAACCAGGTTCTTTGCATATTCGGGATCAAAGCAGGCCTTCATGGGCTTGATGCGCTCCAGCTCGTCACGCACCGGCTCAATATCCTCTTTTTTGAGCACCTGGCAGTAGAGTGCACTCTCATATGCGTTGTCAGTGAAAACGTCCCAGGCACCAAACACGATATCGTTCAGATTGGTCAGGGGAACTATCTCACCTACATGCTTGTACTGTTTCTTATCGCCGCGTCCCACACGCATCTTTCCTATCTGAGTGAAAGATCCCACAGGATTGGCCAGTCCTTTTCGGGCCATCAGAGTACCGGTAATAAGGGTTGTCGATACCGCACCAAGTCCTACACACAGCACTCCAAGCTTTCCCTCTGCCGGCTTTATATTCATTGTCATATCTACCTCTATTTTTGTAAATAGCAAAGGTAGTCAAAAAACCGACATTGTTCATTTATTTTCCAAGAATATGCAAAATGATACCAATGGGGTCAGGCCCCTTTGGTATCATTTCAGCTCACTAAGGAGCGCCATCAAGTCGCGGATATCGGACTCCGTGAGGTCGCTGTCGCGGATAAAGGTGTTCAGAAGGGATTTGGCCGATCCCCCAAAGAGGTTGTCCTTCATGTGCTTTAGTATCCATCGGTTGTACTCCGGCTTCTCCACAAGCGGATAGAAAATATGCTTCTTGCCCTCACGCTTGTGGGCCAGGAATCCCTTCTCCTCCAGAATCTTCATGAAGGTCTGGATTGTATTGTATGCAGGCTTGGGCTCCGGCAGGCGCTGCAGGACATCCTCCACGCAGCAGTTGCGCACCTCCCAGATGATATTCATCACCTCCTGTTCTCTTTCTGACAGTGCTTTCATCTCTTTATTCAATATGTTTGGGGCTCACGTACAGACGGCGGGTGAATGTGGTTACCCAACCCTCCATCTTTGTAAGCAGTTTATCCAGAAACTCTACCGGTACGGACTCATCATCCATGGGCAGTTCAAGCAAAACTATTGCGCTGCGCTCATTGCCGTCAGGGCAGTTGGCCTTGAAGTAAGAAACCAGATCGTCAAATGCCAGAGGTGCCAGTTTTGAAGGATCATTACCCTTGCATACGCACAGCTGTCCGTTAATAAATCCCATCCTGAAGAACTCATCCTTGTCCTTATTGTCATTATACCACTTCATGTTCTTGATGTGACGCTTGCGGCCGCTGTCACCACCCTCCTTACCCAGGATGATGTAGTCAATTGAATCCCTGTGAGTCATGTTGGCGGGACCTCTGTTGTAGTCAGCGCGGACAAAACGATTGTCTTGTAACATAGCCATGATCCTGGCCGATATTCGTCCTGTACTTTTCATATCCGCATCCAAGCCATACATAACCTTACCGCTTCCAGCGAAAAGCTTTTCTATCTCAGCTTTCACATCTTCAACATCGGCAATACTCTTTTCAACCTTCTTCGGGTTTCCGGGGGCATTCCAGGCTGTGAGAGTAACCTTATTATCGGCCGATACCTTAATCTCAATACACTTGTCCTTGTCTGTGTTCATATTAAAGCCCCAACGCGGTCGTAATGCCAAGATTGAAACTCTGGAGCTTTCCATTACATGGATCTTATCATTAGCATACGTCCTGGACAGGATATCCGTCAGTTTGGAACATGTTTCAAGGTCTTCAATCCGTTCAAAGGTTACAAACACTCTGTCCTGTTCCGGGATTTTCACATTAGCTTCTTCTGCATCTTTCTTGAATTGCTCAAGATCCTTCTCGAAAGTTGGAAGCGATGTCTTGGAGCATGCACGATAAATATCGGCATTAATCCAGATTTCACCCGATCTCTCGACAGTAACCATGAGATCGTTCATCCTGACAAGTTCGGGCAGAGGATATTTCTTCAGGAAAGCATCGGCATCAAAAGGTTCCTTCTGAGTCACAGACTGGGCTGTGGGCTGAGGGGATTGAGCCGGAGTGGATTCTACGGCAGGCTCAGACTGAGCCGCATCAGATTTACCCTGAGCGGTATCGGATTTGCAGGCCGATGACATCAGGATGAGAACTGCCACTGCGGGCAACAAAAGCAAAGCTCTAAAGCAAGCAAAGGGAGAAGATTGACTGCGTTTCATCATCGTTATACGTTTTTTGGTTGAACAATCGGCAAAATTGCTGGTCACATACCCTATCCTGCCGCTGAGTGCGGCCTGGACAAGGCAGAGCTGATACTGGCACTCGTTGAGTCCGTCGGCCAGCACGGCGGCATCGGCCTCATACTCGTGCACCTCCTGGAGGCTGCGCTTCAGGGCCCACGCGGCGGGGTTGAACCACTGCAAAGCGCAAACCATCTGTGCCAGCATCACATCAATCGAGTGACGGTGGTGTATATGCGCCTGCTCATGCTCTATTATCATACGGGAGTTGTCCGATTCATAATCACTGCGGCTTATTATAATGGTGTGGCGCCAGCTGGTGGGCTGGAACTGGCCGTCACACACCAGCAGCACGGAGCCGTCATTCAGCTTACGGCCACCAAGACGGCACAGCGTCTCAACGCGGATTATGCCTATCAGGAGCCTGATCATAAAGAAGGCCACACCCATCAGATATAAATAGGTAAGGATTGTGATCCAGTCCATCTGGGTCAGCATCTCCACTATCTTTACGCCAGTTGAGACGCTGGTCTTGACATCGATCCTCTCAGCAGGAGCCTCAACATCTCCTAGTGGTACATATTCAGCAAAAGCCTCCCCGCTCCACTCAGCAGGCAATTGGGGACTGTCCACTTTTGAACCTGAAAAAGCATCCTCTTTAACTGTATTCTGCACGTGCAAAAGGGGCCTGTCCCCAATTGCGCTAATCCTGACGGCAGGCAGAACAGCAGACAAAACAAGGATCAAGAGCAGCATTATCCTGTTGAACCGATGCAATGTAGTGCGGCTCAAAGCCAACCGGTAAACCCCGTAGAGAAGGGCCAGGCAAACGGCGGATAAAACAAGGTAAATCATATCATTGGAGCATTAATTGGTTAATCTCTGCGACAAAGAAATACTCCAATAATCCCAAATCCTAATGTTTTAGGAGAAAAAGTCCTAAACTCTTAGGATTTTAACCTTTATTATTAGGACTTGGAACTAACCTTTCAGTATCTCGACCATTTCAGCCGGTGTAACAACTATAGAATTAATTGGAAAATGTTTGATGTTCCCAGTTACCAGGTATGTTCCCTCTATACTCATGGCAACTTCATAGAACACCACATCGTCCAAATCAGAGAATGTGTCTTCAACAGGAACTGTTGTATCAACCTTAATGCCTTTCTCAAGGAACAAATTCAATGTGTTTTCTATATCACTTTTTAAGAAAGAAAACTTATCCCTCGATAAGACGTCTCTATATTCAGACAGGATTTCATCATTATATAAAGGAGTTATGATTCCTGACAGAATATCATCAAGAATTATTGACGGATTAGATTCTCTATCATGGTCTAGTAAAGCTGAAACGATAACATTAGTATCAATTACCGCCAGTATTTTTTCTTCTTTCATCGCGTGTTTCCTTGATAATAGCATTGATTTCTTCCAGTGACATATCCTGAATACCGGCTCTAGCGGCATCTTCTCTCATATGTTCAACTGCTTTCATGGCTTTTAATCTTGTTTCATCCAGTGGATCGGCTTTGATTTCAAATGGTATTTTTCTTTCCCGAACCACGGCTTTCATAAAGATAGTAAGGGCTGCAGAATTACTGAGCCCAAACTCATTACACAATGAATCAAAACCTTGTTTCAACTCATTGTCCACTCTAAATGAAATAGCTGTTTGTGACATAAATAATTGCAATTATATTGCAAATATATATGTATTTACTTACAATTACAATACTTTTGCTTGTATAATTTGAATCTCAGTATTAATGGAAAATTGATTACTTTTGTAAAGAACTATAAGATTACTTCTATGAAATGGCGTAAGTACGGATGGATGGTGCCGGTAATCATCATCATTGTGAATGTGTGCGCAATATGGATAAGGTGGAGCGCCCTGCCCCATGTGCTTCCGGCCCACTTTGATCCCGCAGGCAATGCCAGTGGCTCCATGGACAGGACAACGCTGATATACTACCCCATTATCAGCCTCATGCTGTGCCTGGTTACATACGGTATTTACACTCTGGCTAACAACATGTTCAAATTAAGGCCCGATGAAAAAGGCCTGCGCCTTTGCGGACTACACGTGTTTGCATCGTGCCTTGCGCTCACCGTCCTGAGCTCAACACTCGTAACGCTCACCATGGGCACCAACCCGCTGTTCATGTTCGCCGAGCCGGTACTCCTGCTTGCCGGAACAGTCACATTAATAGTCTGCCTGATCAAAGCAAAGCACTAATTGTTACGCCCTTTGTTACGCTTTGTTCGGCCCTGTTCGGCATAATTCACCTACTTTTGCCGTAAACAATTATATAGTCCCGATGCAAGATATCACTACTTTGCTCAATGAGTGCTACTCCGCTTTCAGTCAGACCGAGGAGTACCGTATCCTCAAGACATACCGTACACGCGACAACCGCCTCACGTTCGATGAGCGCTTTGCAATTAACAAGAGTATCGAGCGCACGTACGCACCCGTGTTTGAACTCTTAAGGGCCGATGCCCCATCACTTACAGAATCGGACCTATTCTTTTGCGCGCTCACATTCCAGCACATAGAAACCGTAGCCATAGCCGAGTGCCTGACCGTAACCAAGGATGCCATCCGCATGCGCAAACTGCGCCTGCGCGAGAAACTGCCCAACAAGTGGTTTGACCTGCTGTTCCCCGAACAGAAGCGTAACAGTTCGGATAGTGTTACGTCACAGAATTCCGCAGACAAATCAGCCCCCATAACTTTGCCGACAGAATCAACAAAAAACGCAAAAGTTATGAAAGAAAAAATGTCATTCGGGAAAGCTATTGCAAACTGCTTTAGCAACTATTGCAACTTTAACGGACGCGCCCGCCGCTCCGAGTACTGGTATTGGGTCTTATTCCAAACTATAATACGCATTACCATAGTAGTGGTATTGGCTTTGATAAAAACCTTTATACCCGATCCCAGCCAATTGGAGAACGCAGCGCCCATCAAACTGACAGTTCTGATAATACTAATATTGATACTCTTATTATATCTGGGAACTATGCTGCCATACCTGGCCGTTTCAGTACGCAGACTGCATGACCGTGATGATGCAGGATGGCTAATCATAATTCTTCTAGTATTGCCCAATTTGTTATTCCAGACTGCCAGCGTTCTCAAGGAAAACATTGTTAATCTTAGCACTTTATCATTCAACACCGGAGGCGATATAGACAAGACAATGGGGTTGGTGGTTTTCTATTATCTGGTCTCAACCATCATCAGGATAGTCATGTTCTGTAAAACAGGAACCGAAGGTCCCAACCAATACGGACCCGATCCCATCCGTATCATATCCACGTCAGACAAACAGTAAAATGTGAGCCGATATGAAAAAGACTATATTATACACGCTCATAGTTCTTGTCTCTGTAGGGTTCTTATCAGCAATATGGTTAACCCTTAAACATAAAAATGATCCCAACTACTATCCCGACGGATGGGTTGACCTTGGGCTCAGCGTCAAGTGGGAGTCAAAGAATCTGGGTGTCAAGTCACCCGAACAGGCAGGAGAACTGGTCAAGTGGATCATTCTCGGTCCTTTGAGTGAATATGAAACACGTGACAGTATCATCATGCATGCAGGTCTGGAAAACACCGTATCGGGTTCCGGTCAGGTAATTACCAATTTGGATCGGCCGGCAGGCTGGGGATTGCCTACCAGTGACGAGTTCAATGAACTGATTGAAAAATGCAGTTGGCAGTGGACCGAACTGGACGGAGTAAAAGGTTACCGCATAACCAGCAATGTGCCGGGCTACACAACCCGTTCAATATTCCTGCCAGCTGCCGGATACAGGAATCCTGACAACAATGAGGTGAATGACTACGGAATAACAGGCGCCTACTGGACCGGTTCCAGAACAGGAAATGATTCCGGTTGTTGCCTGATATTTGACTCTACTCACCAGTTTGTTGACAACAGGAGCCTGTCCAGCGGATTATGCCTCCGCCTTGTCTGCAAGTGATTCTATTTTGTCACGATTGCAACAAAACCACCACGAGCCGGGAGCGTCAGTTTACCGGCTCTTTCATTTTTCCGGATATCGAATCCCATGCCGGGTTTGTCACCCTTGTCGGTAATCAGCATTGACAGCGTTACATCCTGCCCTATCCTTGAAAAATCAGGCTCTAAAATAATCTCACCCTCAGTGCCGTTGATGCCTGCAATGTACCATGTATCACCGGAACGGCGCGCAATCACGGCGCTCTGTCCGGGGTATCCGGCCAGCAGGCGGGTATCGTCCCAGGCCGATGGCAGACCGGACAGCAGTTTTTTAACAGGTTCCGGCAGGTTCAGGTATGCCTCGGGGCGGTCGGCCATATGCTGAAGACCGGACTCAAAGAGGATGGGCAGAGCCAGCTCATGGCAATCAGTAGTGATATGCGGATTCTGGCTGTCGGTAAAGGTGCAAGGAGTGTAATCCATGGGACCTATGACATTGCGGGTAAAGGGCAGCGTGGCGTTGTGTGCAGCGGCGGCATTCGTCATGCGGCGGTTGTTATTGTACCACTCGGCGCCATAGACCGCCTCCATAGACATCAGGTTGGGCCATGTTCGACTCCATCCGCGCGGAATGGTGCATCCGTGGAAGTCAACCAGCAGATGATGTCGGGCCGCATCCTCCAGGATATCCAGATAATAGTCCACCATCTCATGGCCATCGGGCAGGAAAAAGTCCACCTTAATGCCGGTGGCACCCATCTGCTCCAGGCGGGTCATCTCTTTTTCGCGGGCCTCTTTGGTGCGTAATCTATCCTGCGGACCGGGAGCACCGTTTCCTATCCACGATGTGCCGGAGTTGTACCAAAGGTTCACCTTTACGCCGCGTTCGCGCGCGTATGCCATCGCGTCCTCAATCGCGCCTCCGTTAGCCATCTCATCCCACTCCCAGTCAATCAGGGTGTAGGGCCAGCCCATATCGTGCGCCAGGTCAATATACTCCTTGACCTTCTGGAAATCCTTTGAACTGTGGTTGTAAGCCCAGTAAATCCACGATGATACGCCCGGCTTTATCCATGAAGTATCCTCAATCATACACTTCTCGGAAAAATCCGTAACCATAGTTGATTCAACGATATCGGCCAAAGAACCAACCATAATAATTCGCCACGGATGCGGACTGCCTGAATCTTGGTCTGTATAGGTCAAAGTGTACTCTTGGCCTTTGCAATCCAGATATGAACAGGAGTTGCCGTGTTTGATACCTGATTCTGTGATAAGTCCGAAAACACCGTTTCCATACTCTATCAGAGCCGGATATCCGTATTTACCATTTTTGGCCGATGTACTCATGGGATAGAACCCCTCGTAATCCGTCTTAAGCGGCTGCATCCATCGTTTGGTTCCATCGGGGATTACATATGCGATACTCTCATCGGATCCGTTGAATGAAAACGCCACACCGTTATCCGTTACTGAAAACGTTATATTGATAGGTATAGGGGTACCGTTCTCTCCCACGTAAAACATTTGATTATAACTGTAAGAGCATTCAGACCGCTTACCTGATATCAGGCTGTAGTTATTTTCCTTTGGTTCTTTAGTGAAATAGCAGTCTTTGAAGGTGCCGTTCTCTATCCTTACGGTCTGGACCTCGACATCGTCATAAAGCACCACGAAATATCCGTCAGTCACTTTTACGCTGACCCTACCGTTAGGGGAACTGATCTGCTGGAAACCGTCACTCTTTTTACTACCCGCGCAACTGACCGATGTCCAGGCAAACATCATTGCGCTCACAAACAAGAAAAGAATCCTCTTCATATCTTGAATTTTCTCATAATCATAAGGTAATTAGTATGGGACAAAAGTAACTATTTATTGATATAAAAACAAAAGAGGCGCTTTTGCGTCTCTTCTTTTCTGTGGTGCCACCGGGAATCGACTTGATCACGTCCGCCACGGCGATCATGCCGAGGAGCTTCTCCCCGCGCGCAAAGTAGAGCGGCGTTTTTCCCTTTTCCGCAAGCGCGTCGCCCGCGGCAAAGAGCTTTTCGTCCCGCAGGTTTCTGCTTTCCGCCATTTTCCGGTTTCCCGCGGCGAGCGCCGCGCCGTTCAACTCCGCCTCGATGCCGTTTCCGGGCAGCGTCTTGAAGTTCTCCGCCTCTTGCACGGCGATATGCCGCTTTTCGCCCTCCGCGACGATCGCCCGCGCCAGCGGGTGCTCGCTCTTCGCCTCGAGCGATGCGGCGACAGAAAACAATTCGTCCTCGCCGATCCCCTCC
>JAFXMB010000046.1 GCA_017530735.1 Bacteroidaceae bacterium
GGCCATGTACATCTCCCAGCGGCGCAGCAGAGCCTGGTATGAGTTGTTTACCATCTGAGAGTGAGGACCTCCGTAAACATACAGGATAACCGGATATTTCTTTGCGGGATCAAAGTCTATAGGCTTTATAAGACGGTAGTGGTTGTCAAACTTGCCGTCGGCGCTCTTGATTGAGCCCAGTTCAATGGGGCAGTAGTTGAGAGCGGCCGTGGGGTCATCGGCACGGAACAGTTCCTTGGGTTTCTTGCCGTCAGTCTGGATAAGATTGACCACGCGCGGGGTGTTCAGTTCTGACCAGGAGTCCAGGAAATACTTGCCGTCGGGACTGATCTGGCAGTTGTGCCATCCGGATTCCCTGGTAAGGCGCTGGGGCTTGCCGGTCTTGATGTCGGCGCGGAACAGATGCTGCTCGGCCGGTGATACCTCAAATGAGTAGTAGTATACATACTTGCCCTTGATTTCCACCAGTTCCAGGTCGGCATCGGTCTTGACTATGCGCTTGGGTTCACCGCCTTTGACGCTGCCCAGGTAGAGGTTCCAGTAGCCGTCGCGCACGTTTGTCTGGTAGATGAAGTGCTCGGGGTCATCGGGCAGGAATGTGAGCGGGTACTGTGGTTCCACGTAACGGTCGTCGTGATCGGTAAAGAGCGTGCTCAGGAAACGTCCGTCGGTGGCATCATACATGTTAAGGTGCATGTTCTTCTGGGCGCGGTCCAGCACCTGAATGAAGATGCGGTCGCTTGCCGGGCTCCATGTGATGTTGGTCAAGTAACGCTCCTGGTCAAAATCGGTCACATCCATCCATACGGTAGTGCCTTTGTCTATATCGTATACGCCTAAGGTGATTATCTCTGATACCATACCGTTCATGGGGTAGCGTATCTCCTTCAAAGATCCGGTGCGGGTGGTGATGTCCAGCAGCGGGAAGAGTGTCACGCGGCTCTCGTCCTTCTTGTAGAACGCAATCTTGCGGCGGTCGGGCGATACGAATATACCGCCGTCTATGCCAAACTCGTTGCGGCTTACCGTCTCACCGCACACGATGCCCTTCTGATTAAAGGCAGTCACCTGATGCTCAACGCTGTCCTTGTCCAGATACCAAACCTCTCCGTCACGGCTGAAAGCCTTGAAATGGTCCTTCTTGTCCGATTTCATCTTTGCGGTGGCCTCACCCATCTCCTTACCGGTGCGGGCGTCTATGTGATGCCATTCTCCATCCAGATAACATTTATAGATGGCCCCGCCGTCATCCCAAGAGCAGTATATGTTCTGAACCTGGATGCCTGTGCCCAAAACAGCCTCCTCCATAGTGAGCAGCCTGCGCTCATTCTGCGCCTGCACTCCCAGTGCCAAAAGCACTGCAGCAAATAATATAATCTTTTTCATATCAGTTTATTCGTTCTACTTCACGGACGCCCTTGATCTGCTTGAGTTTCTTGACCAGACGGTCCAGCGATGAGAGGTCGCTTACCAGCACGGTCAGATGTCCCTGGAACAGTCCGCCGTTGGAATCAATGCTGATGGAACGCAACAGCGTATCGGGCTCCTTGTTTATTATTGATGAAATGTTTGATACAATTCCTATGTCATCCTGGCCCACCACGTTCAGAGTGATGCTGTACTGGCTGCCGCTCTTGCCTGACCAGCGGGCGCGGACAATGCGGTAGGGGTAACGCTCCCGCATACGCATCAGGTTGGGACAACTGCTACGGTGTATACGTATGCCGCCGTTTATGCTCACAAATCCCGTCACGTCATCACCGTAAATGGGATGGCAACAGCCGGCCATCTTGAAATCTATACCGGTCAGGTTGTCGCCTATAACCAGCACATCACTGTCCTGGGCCGCCTTCTTCTCAGTCTCAACAAATGTCTTCTCAATGTCAAAGTCCTGGGCGCTGTGAACCTCCTGCTCTCCCTGAGCATGCATCTCCTCATAGACCTTGAGAACGTCATCGACCGAAATCTCGTCCTCCATAAGTGCATGGAAGAACGGGGTCTGTCCCTTGAATCCCATGCGGACAATGAGTCTGGACATATCACTCTCGGATATGTCAATCTTACGGTTCTTGAACCGCCGCTGCAGCAACTCCTTACCGGCCTGAGCCTCGCGGTTGCGAATCTCGTTTATGCCCTGGCGTATGCGCATACGGGCACGTGATGTCACGGCAATGTTCAGCCAGTCCTGCTTGGGCGTCTGGGTCGATGAAGTCAGCACCTCGACCGTATCACCGCTCTGCAGTTTGTGGCTAATGCGCACATTGCGTCCGCCCACACGTGCACCCACGCAGGTAAGACCCAGCTTGCTGTGAATGGAGAAGGCAAAATCCAGCACCGTTGCCCCCTTGGGCAACTGGCGGACCTCACCGTTTGGAGTGAATACGAATATCTCCTCCTGATACATATCCAGCGCAAAGTCCTTGCGCAACTCATCAGGATTGGTGTTATGCTCCAGTATCTCGCGGATTCCGGCCATGATGCTGTCGGCCGCACCCTCACTTTTGATACCCTTGTAAGACCAGTGGGCGGCCAGACCACGCTCCGCAATATCATCCATGCGGCGCGTACGTATCTGAATCTCCACCCATCGGTTCTCAGGTCCGTTAACGGTGATATGCAGAGACTCGTATCCGTTGCTCTTGGGAACGCTCAGCCAATCCCTCAAACGCTTGGGGTTGGGCTGGTACATATCGGTCACAATACTGTAAACCTGCCAGCACTGAGCCTTCTCCTTATCGGCCGGAGAGTCCAGTATGATACGGATTGCAAAGAGGTCATATATATGGTCCAGAGTAGTGTTCTGGGCCTTCATCTTGTTCCAGATGCTGGATATGGACTTGGTACGTCCCTTGATGGTGAACTTGAGCCCGGCCTCCTCCAACTTGGCCTTTACAGGGCCGATGAACGACTGGATGTAAGCCTCACGGGCCCGCTTGGTCTCGTTGAGCTGCCGAGCAATATCATCATAGACATCACGATGCTCATACTTGACCACCATATCCTCCATCTCGCTCTTGATGGCGTAAAGGCCCAGACGGTGAGCCATGGGGATATAGAGAAGACGGCACTCCTCAGTCACATGAAGACGGTAATCATTGTCATCGCTTCCGGCCAGCATCTTCATCAGAACATACCGGTCTGCAATAAGGCAAATGATTACGCGAACATCCTCGGCAAAAGATACCAGCAGCTTGCGGAAATTCTCATCAGCAATGGAATCATGCTTGGAGTACAGTTCCTTTACGCGGCACATACCCTGAATAAGCCCCGCCGCATCCTCGCCGAACTTGTCGCGGAACTGCTCCGGAGCAATAAGCCCCTGCTGAACCATAGGATCAAACAGAGCCGTAAGCAGCGAAGCCTTCTTAAGCCCCGTCTTCTCCACAATCACGGTACCGGTCCTGATGCACCTGTCCAGAGTGTCAATTCCGTGAGCATCCTGAGCGTAAGCCCCCTTGGCAATGCCCTCCCGGAGCAAACCCTTAAGCCTGCTCCAGTCCTCAGCCTCAAACAGCGGTCTTGCCGCCCGAACCAACTCCCTGTAAACCCCAAATTCCATACGTTGCAAATATAGTCATTTTATCATTCCAAACTTACCTCTCTCCCCTTTTGCAGTAGCCGTACTGTCCCTTTTGGGGACCATCGTGGAGAACGACGGGGTCACGGAGCGTGATGCGGACCGCACGACGCCGGAGAGCTGCGTCGTGCAGCGTCAACTGGCTGCGATGACTAAAAACGACTGCGGGGCCTGCGTCATGGAGACCTCCTCTCATGGGCTCTTTCTGGGCCGCTTGAAGGGCGCACGCTAC
>JAFXMB010000047.1 GCA_017530735.1 Bacteroidaceae bacterium
CAGACGGGTAACGGTACGCATCAGCACCGGCAGTTTGAGAGACTCCGACAGGTCATATGCATATGACATCATATCATAAGCCTCCTGCTGTGATGAGGGCTCCAGAACCGGTATCAGGGCAAACTTGCCGTAATAGCGGGTGTCCTGCTCATCCTGTGACGAGTGCATTGAGGGGTCATCGGCCACAAGGACTATCAGACCGCCGTTCACTCCGGTGATTGATGAGTTTACAAACGGGTCGGCTGCCACGTTCATGCCGACGTGTTTCATGCACACAAGTGCACGCTTGCCGGCAAATGACATGCCCAGAGCGGCCTCCATGGCTGTTTTCTCATTGGTACACCAGCGATTGTGTATCTTTTCTGCAGGGTTCTTCTTGCAGTAACCCTGAATATACTCTGTAATTTCTGTTGAGGGTGTACCGGGATATGCGTAAACACCGCTCAATCCCGCATCGATTGCACCCTGCGCAATGGCTTCATCGCCAAGTAAGAGTTTCTTCATATATAAAGTGTTATCAATTTTCCAGGGAGCACAAAAGTACTCATTTTTTCACTTCATCAGCATCCATAAGGGAGGTTGATGCGTGAACGGTAACCTGACGCTCATAGCAGCCGAACATCTTGTCAACGCTATCCTTCTCGTTAACCTTGGTGAATGCGCTTACTATGGGAACGATAACCAGACCGGCTACCATTGAGAGCACACCGGCGTTGATGGGTGATGAGAAGAACGGGCTTATGAATGTGGTTCCGGTAAATGTTCCGTACATGCAACCGCACATTATGGCTACGCCAACGATGAAACTGGCCCAAACCGATGCCTTGGTGGTCTTTTTCCAGTAGAGTCCATACAGGAATGGAGCCAGGAAAGCACCTGCCAGAGCACCCCAGCTGATACCCATAAGCTGAGCTATGAAGGTAACTGAGCTCTTGGCCTGGATGATGGCCAGAACAGATGAAACTGCAATGAAGAACACTACCAGCAGACGGATAGAGAGCAGCTGAGATTTCTCACTCATGCTCTTGCCGCCCTTGGCAAGTGCCGGCTTGATGATATCCAGAGTAAGGGTTGAGCCCGATGTCAGAACCAGTGATGAAAGGGTTGACATTGATGCCGAAAGCACCAGGATGATAACCACACCGATCATCAGGTCAGGAAGTGTCTGAAGCATTGAAGGTACTATGCTGTCATAGATGGGACCTTTGGCTCCGTATTCTATTACATCGGCATAAAGACGTCCGAATCCGCCCAGGAAGTAGCAACCGCCTGCCACGATGATGGCAAAGAAGGTTGAGATAAAGGTGCCCTTGCGGATGGCTGCCTCGTCACGGATGGCGTAGAACTTTCCTACCATCTGGGGCAGACCCCATGTGCCAAGTGATGTGAGCAGAACCACACCCAGCAGATAGATGGGCTGAGGGCCGAAGAACGATACGAAAGCACCGTTCAGTGCGGGTGCGCTCTCACTCTGAAGCTGTGACAGTTTCTCAATTGCTGCGGTGAATCCGCCGTTTCCGTTAAGAACGGACAGGATGACTGCAACGATACCCACCAGCATGATCATACCCTGGATAAAGTCATTGACTGCGGTTGCCATATAACCGCCCACCAATACATAAATACCGGTGAGGACAGCCATACCCAGCACGCACCAGCTGTAGTCAATACCGAACGAGAGTCCGAACAGACGTGACAGACCGTTGTAAAGGGATGCGGTATAAGGGATAAGGAATACAAACACGATAACTGATGCGGCAACCTTGAGAGCCTGGGAGTTGAAACGCTGTCCAAAGAAGTCAGGCATTGTGGCGCTCTTGAGATACTGGGTCATAAGACGTGTACGGCGGCCCAGGATTCTCCATGCCAGAAGTGAACCTATCAAGGCGTTGCCAAGTCCGATCCATGTGGCGGACAGACCGTATTTCCAACCGAACTGACCGGCATATCCTACGAAAATAACGGCCGAAAAGTAAGATGTACCGAATGCAAAAGCGGTCAGCCATGAGCCTACCTTGCGGTCACCCAGGACAAATCCCTGCACATTATTGGCTGTCTTGCGGCAATAAATTCCTACGCCAATCATTACGGCGAAGAAAAGAATCAGAATGAGAATCTTTAAAAACATGGTTTATTTTATGTAATTAGTAATATTAGTCACATAATTATAAAAAAGAAGGGAATGAATCATCATTCCCAACCCTGAATCAGCGTCAGACCTTTCTCCGTGGCAACACGTTCCGCTATTTCCAGATTGGCAGGACGGATTATAAGCACCAGTTTGCCGTCTTTATGGAAGGTGTAGAGATAACTGATTGAACAACCTCCTGATGTGAGTGCGTCGACAGCATCGGCAAAAGAGGCTGTATCGGGTTCCACCTGAATGGCAAGAACCTCATTGAGGTTTACCAGGTGTCCCCTCTCTGCCAGAAGAGCTGATGCCTTTTTCTGGTCAGATGTAATCAGACGCAGGATTCCGTACTCAGTAGTATCGGCCACTGATGCGGCCTGGATCTCTATGTTCTGGTCCTTGAGGGCGGTCAGGATGTCGCTTAGTTTGCCGCGCTGGTTCTCAAGAAATATTGAAATCTGCTTAATGGTCTTCATAATGTCCTTTATTAATGGTTATGACGCAAATCATTTACTCTCTTGGCCTTGCCGTCTGACTGCGGGATTACGCCCTTGCCAACCAGTTTAACCCTGGGTGTGAGCAGGATCTCATCCTTGAGACGGCGGGTGATCTCCTTGGTCAGGTTCTGGAGCATGCCGAAATCATCGGTAGCCTGTGCCAGTTCGGCCTCGATGGTCATCTCGTCGTTGTCACCGATGGTCTCGATGGTGATAAGGTAATCGCTGGCCAGCTCGGGGAACTGCATCAGGATTTTCTCTATCTGGATAGGATAGATGTTGACGCCCTTGACAATCATCATGTCGTCTGAACGGCCCTGGAAACGTGCCAGACGTACGTGGGTGCGTCCGCAGGGGCAGTCACCCGGCAGGATGCGGGTAAGGTCACGTGTGCGGTAACGGAACAGCGGCATGGCTTCACGGTTCAGTGTGGTCAGTACCAATTCTCCAAGCTCACCCTCGGGTACGGGCTCCAAGGTTTCGGGATCAAGTATCTCTACGATATAGTTGTCCTCCCAGATGTGCATTCCGTTCTGCTCCTGGCACTCTATGGCTACGCCGGGGCCGCACATCTCGCTCATTCCGAAGTTGTTGTAGGCCTTAGCGCCCCAAATCTCCTCAATACGCTTGCGCTGTGCCTCTGAGTGGGGCTCGGCACCTATAATGAGGGTTTTTACTGTAGTGTTACGGGGATCGATGCCCTCCTCCTCAAAGGCGGCTGCCAGACGGGTTGCATATGAGGGGATGCAGTGCAGGGCAGTAGTACCGAAGTCTGTGATGAACTTTACGTGTCGCTTGCTGTTACCGGCACCTGCGGGAACGGTGAGTGCACCCAGACGTTCTGCGGCATACTGTATGCCGAGACCGCCGGTAAACATACCATAACCGGAAGTGTTCTGTATGATGTCGGTGTTGCGCAGACCTATGCAGTACATGGAACGTGCCATGGCATCGGCCCACTCGTCAAGGTCTTTCTGAGTATGAAGGATAACGGTGGGGTTGCCTGTGGTACCGCTTGATGAGTGCAGGCGTACTACTTTTTCCAGGGGAACTGACTTGATTCCGAAAGGATAAGTGGCGCGGAGGTCATTCTTTGTGGTGAAGGGGAATCTCTTGATATCCTCTACTGACTTGATGCTCTCCGGGGTTATGCCCAGTTCCTTGAATTTGGGAGCGTAGAACTCGCTGCCCATAGCAATCTCCACGGTTTTCTTGAGACGCTCCACCTGCAGCTTCTCAAGCTGTTTGCGGGGCATTGTCTCTATCTCCTCATTCCAGTATTTACCGTTCATTTCTGTATATTTATGCGTTAATTCGTTAGTTTGGTTTGCAAATTTATAAAATCCGGTTGATTTGTTCAACTTTTTGAATAGGCTAATGCATAGGTTTTAATCTGTTTTAGCATGGACAGCAGTCCGTTGCTGCGGGTGGGTGACAGATGCTGTGTAAGACCTATGGCATCAATAAAGTGAACGTCACTGGCCAGAATCTCGGCCGGTGTATGGTCTGAGAGCACTCTGATGAGCAGTGCTATCAGGCCTTTGGTTATGATGGCATCGCTGTCAGCTTCAAAGTGAACAAGTCCGTCCTGAATTGTTGCATGCAGCCATACACGGCTCTGGCAACCGTCTATCAGGTTGTCTTCGGTCTTGAATGCCGGATCCAACGGCGGCTGTTCGTTGCCAAGATCAATGATCATCTGGTATTTGTCCATCCAGTCATCAAAGGCTGAGAACTCTTCTATTACCTCTTCCTGAAGTTCGTCAATCGTCATGGTTTTTCGTTGTATATTACCTCTATCAGCGTTTTTCCTACTGCTTCGAGTACTTTCTTGTCAATATTTTCAATGTTATCGTTTACTGTATGCCATGTGGGGCCGAAACTGCTCTCTTCACAGTTGGGAAGATACGGTATGATGTCTATGGCAGGTATTCTGGCTATAGTGTTTATGTAGTAGTGGTCATCAGTTACGTAGCCTCCGTTCACCGGTGGGAAGAGAGAGCCGAATCCAAGTTTGCCTGCAGCTTTCCATACCTTCTCAACAACAGGTCGGCCGTATTTGACGGAGTATCCCTCACGGCAGAATGTGGCTCCCTTGCCACCTACCATGTCAAGCAGGATAGCATAGCGGGCACGGTAACCCTCTACGTGTGGGTGCCTGGACCAGTATTGTGTTCCCAATCCCCACCATTTCTCGGAATCATTGCCCTGATAGCTTTCACCGGGTCCCCAGTCCTCGGCATCCAGAAAGATACAGTCAACGCCTATCTCCGGGGCCTGTTTCTGCATCTGACGGGCTATCTCAAGAATGACTCCCACACCGCTGGCTCCGTCATTGGCGGCATCGACCGGTTTCATCCAGTTGGCCGGATTGGGGTCGTTATCGGCCCAGGGACGGCTGTCCCAGTGTGAGCAGAGTATGATGCGTGTGGGCTGGTCAATGTTGAAACTGCCTATTATGTTGACACACTTCAGGGTGTTGCCGTCAAATGTCTTGGCGTCAAAGTTCTGGAAGTGCACGTGATCGGCTCCGAAAGTTGACAGCATGGCTCCCAGCCAGATTCCGCAATCCTGATGTGCCTGAGTGTTGGGTACACGCGGTCCGAAATCAGTCTGTGCCTTTATGAAACTGAAGGCGCTGTCGGCGCAGAATTCAGGGGTCTGGACAGAGGCCGGTGCGGTTGTCTGAGCCGCTTTGCGTCCTCCGCATGAGAGTGCCATGAAGAGCACCGTAAGGATAATGGCTGTCTTTTTCATTTTATCGGTTGAGTTTCCAGGTTGCACCGTCCTTGGTATCCTTGATCTCAAATCCAAGTGCGGTCAACTCATTGCGTATCTTGTCACTTGTAGCCCAGTCCTTGTTGGCCTTGGCAATGGCACGCTGCTCAAGAAGCATATCCACCACTTTGCCGAATGCCTCTTCCCGGCCGGTTCCGCCTCCTTCTTCGGCCTTGATTCCAAGGATATCAAAGAGGAATGTGTCAAAGAGAGACTTGAGTTCAGCAACATCGGCGGCAGTCAGTTTGGCGTTGCCGTCTACGGCCTGGTTGATTACCTTGGCGGCATCAAACAGGTGGCTTATTACGATAGGTGTGTTCAGGTCATCATCCATGGCCTCGTAGCACTTACCCTTGAATTCGCTTACGCTGACTGAACTTTCAGATGCGGGCTGAATGCGGCCGATGGCGTTGTATGCCTCCATAAGACGGCTCATAGCCTTCTCGGCAGCTATCAGGGCATCATTGCTGAAATCAACAGTGCCGCGGTAGTGGGCCATCAGTATGAAGAACCTTCTGGTCATGGGGCTGTAGGCCTGCTTAAGATTGGGATTCTGACCGGTAAAGAACTCGTTCAGGGTGATGAAATTGCCCAGAGACTTGCCCATCTTCTGTCCGTTGATGGTGATCATGTTGTTGTGCATCCAGTAGTGGACTATGTCATGACCCTGGCTGGCTACGGCCTGTGCAATCTCGCACTCGTGGTGGGGGAATATCAGGTCCATGCCGCCTCCGTGTATGTCAAAGCGCTCTCCCAGGTACTTGCGGCCCATGGCGGTGCACTCGCAGTGCCAGCCGGGGAATCCGTTGCTCCAGGGTGACGGCCAGCGCATTATGTGCTCGGGCTGGGCTTTCTTCCACAGCGCAAAGTCGGCGGGGTTGTGTTTCTCCTCCTGGCCGTCAAGTTCACGTGTGGTGTTGAGTACATCGTCCAGGTTGCGGCCGGAAAGTATCCCGTAGTGGTGGTCTTTATTGTATTTGTTTACGTCAAAGTAGATGCTGCCCTGGCTCTCGTATGCGTAGCCGTTGTCCAGAATCTGCTTTACAAGTTCTATCTGCTCAATGATATGGCCCGATGCGTGCGGCTCGATGCTGGGCGGCAGTACGTTGAGCATCTCCATGGCCTTGTGGTAGCGCAGGGTGTAGTACTGAACCACCTCCATGGGCTCCAACTGCTCCAGACGGGCTTTCTTGGCAATCTTGTCCTCTCCCTCATCGGCATCGTGCTCCAGATGGCCTACATCGGTGATATTACGGACGTAGCGTACTTTGTAGCCTAAATGCTGCAGGTAACGGAACAGTATATCAAATGTGATGGCGGGACGCGCGTGACCCAGATGCGGATCACCGTATACTGTGGGGCCGCACACGTACATACCTACGTGCGGCGGGTTCAATGCTTCAAACAGTTCCTTCTTTCTTGTAAGGGTGTTGTAGATGGTCAATTTGTTTTCCATATTATCTTTTTGTTGTTTCTTCAATCAATTGGAGGAGGCGCTCAACGGCATTCTCCTCAGGGATATTTTTCTCTATGCACTCCTTGCCGCGATAGAGGCTTATCTTTCCGCGGCCGGCGCCAACGTAGCCGAAATCGGCATCGGCCATCTCACCCGGTCCGTTCACGATACAGCCCATGATGGCTATCTTGACTCCCTTAAGGTGGCCTGTGGCGGCTTTTATGCGTGCTATTGTCTCTTCAAGATTGTACAGTGTCCGTCCGCAGCCCGGACATGAAATGTATTCCGGTTTGCTGAACCTTATGCGGGCGCCCTGTAGGATAGCATCCTCTGTGGACCTGATCTGGGCGGCGGTCATGTTGGGGTTGGTGAGTTTAAGGTCACCGGCCTTGCCGTCTATGAGCAGTGCTCCTGCATCCATGGCGGCGTGCAGTTGGAAATCCTCCAGCAAAGTGTCATTGTATGACAGACTCAGCACTCCGTTTTCAATCCTGGCCGATGCACGCACCTGCGCACTTGCTGCCGCGTAGTCAACCAGTTTGCGGGCTACCGGAATTTCACGCTCGGGTGCCTCGGACAGTGATACGCGGATGGTATCGCCTATGCCTTCAGCCAGCAGTGCGCCTATGCCGATGGCGCTCTTGATGCGGCCGTCCTCACCCTCACCGGCTTCGGTCACACCCAGATGTATGGGGAACGCCATGCCCTCGCGGTCCATCTCCTTTACCAGCAGGCGTACGGTCTCTATCATGACCACGGTGTTGCTGGCCTTGATGGATATGACCACGTTCATGAAGTTCTGTTCCACGCATATGCGCAGAAATTCCATGCAACTCTCCACCATGCCGGCGGGCGTATTGCCGTATCGGCTCATGATGCGGTCGGAGAGTGATCCGTGGTTTACGCCTATGCGGATGGCGGTATTATGCTCACGGCAAATACTGAGGAACGGGATAAAACGGTCGCGTATGCGCTGAATCTCCTGTGCGTATTCCTGATCGGTGTATTCCAGTTGTTTGAACGTACGTGCAGGATCCACATAGTTGCCCGGGTTGATGCGCACTTTCTCCACATAACGGGCGGCCACATCGGCCACGGCGGGGTTGAAGTGGACATCGGCCACAAGCGGGGTGTTGTAACCGCGGGCATTGAGACCCTCCCGGATAAGCCGCATGTTCTCCGCCTCGCGTGTGCCCTGGGTGGTCATGCGCACCAGTTCACCACCGGCCTCAATGATACGGATGGCCTGCTCAATGCAGCCTTCGGTATCCATGGTGGCGGTGGTGGTCATGGACTGCAGGCGTATGGGATTGCTGCCGCCTATGGCGGTACTGCCCACACGTACGCTGACGGATTTCCTGCGGTTGTAAACGGCCATTATCAGTTGGTCTTGAAATTGTATTTTACCTGGCTGAGTTCGGCGTTGGCCTTCTCAATCTTATCCTTGAGTCCCTCCTTGTGGGCGGCCAGACGTGCTGCCAGTTCAGTGTCGGCAACGGCCAGTATCTGGGCGGCCAGGATGGCAGCGTTCTGTGCGCCGTTCACGCCTACTGTTGCCACGGGTATTCCGGGGGGCATCTGAATGATTGAGAGCATGGCGTCCAGACCGTCAAGCATACCCTTGATGGGCACACCTATCACGGGGACGTTGGTGTTGGCGGCAATGACACCGGGCAGGGCGGCTGCCATACCGGCTGCGGCAATGATTACCTTGATGCCGCGTGCCTGTGCACCTTTGGCAAATTCTTCAACGGCCGCGGGTGTGCGGTGAGCGGATAATGCGTTCATCTCAAACGGCACCTGGATGCTGTCCAGGAAGGCTGCCGCTTTTTCCATTACGGGCAGATCAGACGTGCTGCCCATGATGATACTTACTACTGGTTTCATATCTGTCATGTATTAACTTTTTCTCATTCTTGCTACTGGTATGCCTATCTGCTCGCGGTACTTGGCTACCGTACGGCGTGCCACCTTGAATCCGCGCTCGGCCAGCATATCGGAGAGTTGCTCATCGGTGAGCGGGTTGCTGTGGTCTTCGGCATCGGTGGCTTCACGCAGTATGCGGTGTATCTCCTTGACCGATACCTCCTCGCCGCTGCTGGTTTTGACTCCGTCGGTAAAGAAGGCCTTGAGCGGGAAGGTGCCGAACGGGGTCTGCACATACTTGCCGCTGGTTACGCGTGATATGGTTGATATGTCATATCCTGTCTTCTCGGCCACATCCTTAAGGATCATAGGCCGGAGCAGAGTCTCATCGCCCTCCTGGAAGAAGGGGCGCTGCAGGTCAATGATGGCCTGCATGGTGCGGGTCATGGTCTGCTCACGCTGTTTCAGTGCCTGTATGAATCCGCGGGCCGAATCCAACTTGCTCTTGATATAGACGGCGGCGGCCTTCTGGCTGCTGGTGCCCTCTTTTATCTGATTCTCCAGCATATCTGAGTACTCACGGCTCACGTGCAGTTGGGGGATATTGCCGTTGTTCAGCGTGAACCTTATCTCCTCGTCATAGTTGTCAAGCAGGAAATCAGGTATGATATGCTGGCGGCTGTGTCCCTCCGTCTCGCCCAATGAACTGCCCGGACGCGGATTGAGTTTTACAAGTTCGGCAATGACGGCGTCAGTCTGCTCCTTGCTCAGTTCCAGACGGGCCGATATCTTGTCCCAGCGCTTGTGGGTGAACTCATCGAACATGGAAGAGATGATCTTTTCCTGCAGTTTCTTGCTCTCGGAATCCGGCTTGCGGCGTATCTGTATCAGAAGGCACTCCTGCAGGTTGCGTGCACCTATTCCGGCGGGGTCAAACTCCTGGATTACCTTGAGCACCTGCTCTATCTCATCGACCGATGCATCCGTGTCGTGGTAGAAGGCCAGGTCATCGGATATGGCCTGAAGGTCCTTGTCCAGGATGCCGTCATTATCGATTGAGCCGATGATGTAGAGGGCAATCTTCATCTGACGTGCGGTCAGGTCCTGCTCCCGCAGCTGCTCATAGAGTATGTCGTAGAATGATCGGGTATCGGCCAGGGGGATATCGGCTACGGGGCCGCTGCCTCCCGGCTGGCGGTCATACCAGTCATCATCGTCGTCACCCCAGTCATCGCGGTTGTTATCGTCCTGATTGGAGTATTGTTCTGTGCCGTACTCCATGTCATCATCCTGAACACTGTCATCGGTCTCTGATGATGATAGTTCTGCGGGTCCGTCCTCAAGGGCGGGGTTGTCACCCAGTTCGGCACGTACATGCTCCTCAAGTTCCAGAGTGGAGAGCGCAAGCAGACGGGCCTCAAGCACCTGTTGGGGCGAAAGGGTCTGTATCTGGGTCTGCGTCTGGACCTGGGTCTGTATGTTGCTTAAACCGGGCATCTTACGGAATCAATAGTGGAAACTGCTGCCTCCTATGAACTCACGTACCAGTGATGTGGGCGGCAGGTTCTGGCTGGGAATGGTACGGAACAGCTTGAGGAAATCCTTGAGCTGGCAGGCTTTTGCGTACTCGGGGCTGTTCTCGGGAACCTCGTCCAGCAGAGGCAGTACCATATCCTTGATGACCGCTATCTCAAATATCATGGCCGAATTGAACATGGCGTCGGCATTCTCCTGATAGGGGAATATCCATTTCTCCTCACCGGCGCGGACCGATGCCCATCGGCCAATGGTATCCTGTGCCGAGTAACTGCGGTACTTGTGGTCACGTGTGATACGGCGCAACAGGCGGTTATCGGTAGTGGGGATATAATTGTGCTGGTCAATGCGTATGCATGTCAGGGCTGATACGTATATCAGGAAACGGCGGTCGGCCGGGATGTCGGGCATCAGGTCAGGGTTGAGGGCGTGGATACCTTCAATAAGCAGGATGTCGTTGTCACCCAGTGTCATCTCGGGGTCAGTGAACTCACGGATTCCGCCCTTCTTGAAGTTGAATCTGGGCGGCAGTATGCTCTTGCCTTCAAGAAGTTCCTTGAGTTGCTGGTTGAAGAAAGGCAGGTCAATGGCGTAAAGTGACTCAAAGTCATGCTCTCCGTTCTCATCCAGAGGAGTATGGTCACGGTCCAGGAAGTAGTCATCCAGTGACAGTACCTTGGGAGTGAGTCCGTGGGCCATCAGTTGAACCATAAGACGCTTGCTGAACGTGGTCTTGCCCGATGAAGACGGACCGGAAACCATAATCAGCTTGAGCCCCTTGCCCTCATTGCGGCGTTCCACAATCTGGTCGGCTATGTGTACTATCTTCTGTGACTGAAGTGCCTCGGCCACGTTGATTATCATGTTTGTCTCACCCTTGGCAACGGCCTGATTGAGTCTGCCCAGGGTTGAGAATCCAAGTATCTGCATCCAGTCATGGTGCTCCTTGAAGATCTCAAACATCTTGTCCTGACGGATCAGGGGCTCCAACTGCTCAGGGTTGTTCTTGTCAGGAAGACGTACCAGAACACCGCCGGACATGGGCTCCAGACCGAACACCTTAAGGCATCCGGTATTGGGTGGTAGTGTGCCGAAGAACCAGTCAGGAAGGTCCTCAAGTGTGTAGTAACTGGTGTAGATGGAACCTATGCTGCGCAGCAGACGCACGTTGTCCTTCCGGCCTGCACGCTCCATGATATCGGCCACCTGGGTGGTGTGGGCGGTGTGTTTTACAAACGGGATGTTGCGTCCTATGATGCTGCCCATGCGCTCGCTTATGACGGTGACGTCATCATCAGTGAGTTCACGGCCTATCTCGACGGGGCAGTAGAAGCCCTTTGATATTGCGTTTGAGACTCTGATCCTTCCACCGGGATAGAGTTCAGTAACGGCTTTATAGAGAACAAAAACCAGTCCGAGCAGATAGGAGCGGGCGCCCAGGCTGGTGGTGGCGTCAAGAAACTCCACGTCGCAGGCCTCATAGACCTTTGAATCCAAGTCTGTGATCTTACCGTTGGCGCATACGCACATGGGTGCACCCTTAAGCGTAAGGTCAAACCTTTTGAACACCTCCGAGAAGGAGATACCGGGCTCAAAACTCTCGGTTTTCTTGTTATTAATGCAGTAGATTTCCATACCTATAGTCTTTGAAATCTCAAAATTACTGCATTTTTCGGTATCCTTAAAGCCAAAATACACTATCTTCGCACAAAATTTCTGTAAAACAGGTATTTATTAATATAAGCAATGAAAAAACTTAATGTTCTGATGGCTGTGATGGCCATAGCAGTACTTGCCTCATGCGGCGGTACAAGTATCAGCAAGGTTACAATGAATGATGTAAAGGACACTATCTCCTATTCAATCGGTATGGGTCGTGCAGTCCGTGTCTACAAGGATCAGGTTACCTATGAGATTATGGATTCAACTGCAATGAAGGCCTTTATCAAGGGTTTCACTGAGGCAGCCCTTAATCCCGATGACAACGCCAAACTGGCTTATGCTATAGGTTTTGAGATTGGCCGTCAGGAGATGAGCCAGGCTTATGTCGGCCTGAGCGAGAACCTTTTCGGTGCAGGTGAGGAGTTCAACAGATCCAATTATATCAAAGGTTTCTGCGACGGTATGACAGAGAACTGGAAGATCATGACCTTTGAGGAGGCCGATGAGACTTCAAACCGTCTGTATGAGTATCTGTCAACTGCTCAGTTCAATAAGGTTCGTGAAGAGAGCGAGGCATTCCTTGAGCAGAAGGCTAAGGATGAGAAGGTGGTTAAGACTGAGAGCGGTCTGATGTATGAGATCATCAAGCTTGGTGACGGCGGTCCCAAACCTACCGCTACCAGCGATGTTGAGGTTCGCTATCGCGGTGAGCTGATTGACGGAACCGTATTTGACGAGGCTACAACTCCTGTTACCTTGAACCTTGGCGGTGTTATCAAGGGCTGGACTGAGGGTGTACAGCTGATGAGCGTAGGTGACAAGTACAAGTTCTATCTGCCCGCATCACTTGCATACGGTGAGCAGGGTGCCGGTCAGGACATCAAGCCGGGTGCAGCTCTTGTCTTTGAGATTGAGCTTGTAAGCATCCAGTAATTATTACTTATAATTCTAACGGAGGGGGCATATTTCATGCTCCCTCCTGTTTTTTGTCATTTTGTAAGCGTTAAAATGACAAGATATTGAATTATTGCCTACTTTTGGGTCAAATTAGTAGCCGATAACTAATAAATGCTTACAATATGAATCCTAAGAAGACAATCTCTGCTACAGAGCGAATGGATGCTCTTGATAGAAAAATTCTTGGTATCATCTCCCAGAATGCACGTATTCCTTTCCGTGACGTGGCACTTCAGTGCGGTGTTTCACGCGCAGCCATCCACCAGCGCGTACAGAAGATGTTTGATGACGGTGTCATAACCGGTTCGGGATACCATGTAAATCCCAGAAGCATAGGTTACAATACCTGCACCTACGTGGGTCTTACCCTTGAGAAGGGCTCCATGTACCACCAGGTTGTAGCCGAATTGGATCAGATTCCCGAGGTTGTAGAGAGCCATTTCACCACCGGCCGCTACACCATGATGATCAAACTTTACGCCCGTGACAACTCACATCTGATGGAGCTTATCAACGGACGCATTCAGGAGATCAAGGGCGTGACTGCAACAGAGACCCTTATTTCTCTGGACGAGAGCATCAAGAAAGAGATTCCAATAGAATGAACAAGGCCGTTCAGCTTGAATCCGGACTCCGCAGCATGGAATCCGGCACGGATGTATTGAATTACCATGCACCTGTAATAGGAATAAGCGGTAATTTCCGTGAGGGTGACTGTACTCTTGCCCAGGCTTACTACATGTCTGTACTTGAGGCGGGAGGCACACCTGTTGTGATTCCTTCATATGACGATGACAAAGCGCTGGTTTCAGTTCTGGACAGACTTGACGGCATAGTTCTGTCGGGTGGAGCCGATATTGACCCTGATTATCTGGGCGAAGAGCCGTTGGAGTGTGTCTCCATCAACCCTCGTCGCGACAGGCAGGAACTCACGCTTGTTCATCTAGCAGTGGACCGTCAGATACCTGTACTTGGAATTTGCCGTGGTATTCAGGTGCTGACTGCGGCTCTTGGAGGCAAGTTGTATCAGGATATAAAGACTCAACATGACCAGCCGGCTATTGAGCATAGCCAGACTATAGCCCGTGGGCTTCCGTCACATGACGTAAGGATTGAGAAGGATTCCCTTCTGTATGGATTTTTCGGTAAGGAGACCCTAGCCGTAAACTCATTCCACCATCAGGCGGTAAAGGAGGTGCCGGCCGGTTTCCGTGTCACAGCCGTGGCTCCGGACGGTATCATAGAGGGTATGGAATCGACAGGATTCCGTCCTGTTCTGGGTGTACAGTGGCATCCGGAGTGTTTCCTACTGGAGAATGACCGCACCATGATGCCCATTTTCAATTGGCTCATTGAGCAGGCTGATTTGTACCGCCGTGCCAAGGATTTGCATTCCAGGACAATCATACTTGACAGCCATTGCGACAGCCCGATGCTGTTTGACGAAGGGACTCATTTCTTTGAGAAGAACCCTAAGATGCTGGTTGACCTGCATAAGATGTACTTAGGCCGTCAGGATGCCAGTTTCATGGTGGCATACCTCAAGCAGGAAGGACGTGATGAGGCATCACTTAAGGCTGCCGTCAGCAAGGCTGACCGTCTGCTTGACCTTATTGAGCAGCGCATAGGTGAGTGCAACGGCAAGGCTGCGCTTGCAACTACCCCTGAGGAACTCTGGCAGAACAAGTTCAAGGGTGTCAAATCAGTGGTCCGTGGCATTGAGAACGGATATGCCATAGGACTTGACATAGATAACGTGGACCGTTTCCGCAGCCGCGGCGTGGCCTACATGACACTATGCCACAACGGCGACAACGACATATGTGACTCACATAAGGGTAATCATGAGCATAACGGACTCTCGGAGTTCGGAAAGCGGGTGGTTGAAAGGATGAACAGGGTAGGTATGATGGTTGACCTGTCACATGCTTCCGAGAAGAGTTTCTGGGATGCCATGGAGTGCAGCAGCAAGCCTATCATATGCACACACTCGTCAAGCCGTGCCCTTTGTGACCATACCCGTAACCTGACCGATGAGCAGTTGCGCGCTTTGGCATCATCGGGTGGCGTAGCCCAGGTCTGCATGTACAGCGGATTCCTTAAGAAGGAAGAAGACGCCACTGTGAATGATGCTGTCCGTCACATCCTTCATATGATAGACGTGATGGGAGTGGAGCACGTGGGAATAGGTTCTGATTTTGACGGCGGAGGCGGCATTCCGGGTCTTGAGGATGCCTCGTGGTTTGTGTCGCTTACCGCAAGGCTTATGGCAGAAGGCTTGAGTGATGAGCAGTTGTCACTCCTGTGGGGTCGTAACTTCGTCCGTGTCTGGAGCGTTAACATCGGCCTTTGAACCCTCTTTCTTTGCCTTGGCGTTGGCTCTGATCTCGCGGTATTTCTGCTTGTTCTTCTCGCGACGGTCCTTGCGCTCCTGACGCTTACGCTCTTTCTTCTTTTTCTCGTCCTCGGCCTGTTTGGACTTCTTTTCCAGACGTTCCAGATTCTTCTTGTGGATATCCTTCTCGGCCTTCTGGGTCTTGTTCTTGGAAAGTTCGTCAGGTTTCTGCTGTGTAAGAGGTGTCTGGTTCACATACCACATATCGGTCTCGTGGGTCCAGTCCTGCTTCAGAACAAGTCCTCTCTTAATGTACCAGACGCTCTCGGCCTGGCGTTTCTCTTCATATTCTCCTACGTCCCACTTGCCGTTGTCGTTCACGTCATCAAACATGGAGACGAAATATGTTGAGGGCTGCAGGAGGAAGAAATCAACGCTTCCGTTCTCCAGTTTCTCAGTCCTTACAACCTTTCCGCCGGCGGTGTGCAGCCTTACGGTATATCCGGGTTTGGGTTGGGCCACATTGACGGTCAGAGTACTGTACTTGTTCAGCGCACTGAACTTAAGTGTGGATTCCTTGTTGTCGTTATACAGTCCGTAAATGTTCTGTATGCTTGCCGAGTCAACGGATATCCTGAAAGTCTGCTCCGGTTTCCATTCACCGTAGATGTAGTATTTGAGAATCTCAACAGGATCCTGCTCCATCTCAAAGGGAACGGCTTTCCAAACGGTGTCAACCTGCTGGTACAGGTGTACGGCAGTGTCAGAAAGGAATGTAACGGGCTCATTGAAGGTCAGGGTTACGTCCTGATAGAGACTCAATGCGGTTCCCGATGTGATTTTATAATCCAGGAACTTGATTTTGGGTTGCAGCAGTTTGGCCATTCCTATGCTGTCGCCGCTACGTTCCAGGCGTCTCATCTGCCTGTCCAGTTCTTTCTTGTCATTTTCCGCCTTACGGGCCTGATCCCTGAGTATCAGTTCACGGCTTCTGGGGGGAACAAGTCTCAGTGTATCGGTCCTTGGAGAAAGTACTCCGGTGGTGTCTGTTGCCAGATATGTTATGCTGAAACACAATGTATCCTGATAATAGACGGCTGTGTCCTTCATCCAGAAGGTCAGGGTGTCATATCGGGCGGTGTGCTCCAGGATGTATGCGTCTGATTCATCAAAATTCAAACCCTTTATCTCGGGCATTGAATCCAGCGGGAGTGCGAATCTGAGAGTGAACTTCTCATGAGACTTGCGCTCTGATCCGGACATGTACTGCTGTATTGGTCTGGGGGTGAAAGCCAGCAGGGTAATATCATTGGGCAGATACTGGACAAAGGGAACTGTCACGGTTGTATCAACCTTACCTTGTTCATTATATATTGTGTCTACGCGGTATCTCAACTCTGAAGAGGGAACGATTATGGAGTCCAACCATGCTATCTTCTCACTTCGCTGAGAGTAACTGAATGTCTGGTCCATGTCATTTACGGCATATATCCTGTAAGAGCCGGGAGCTATGCCGCGTACTGTAAAGTGTCCGTTGGCATCGGTGCGGGATACCCTCTCAAACGGCTTGGTGGTAAATGCCGAGTCGGAAAGGTCAGAATGCAAACCTACCGTCATTCCCTTGACGGGTTCCAGGTTATCGGCATTCAACACATAGCCCGATACCTCAAGGGTGTCAATGGCATCGCCTGTGCTGAAACGGAAACAGTAGTCACCCAGAGGATTGCCTTCATTGTTGTCAACTATTCCGTCGGCAAAATCAATTGAGTAAGTTGTGTTGGGTTTGAGCGAGTCAAAAAGTTCCACATGGATCTTCTTGCCTGTCACTTTGATCTCAGGCTGCTCAACCTGAGGAGGAGATATCACCACTTTTTCACTTGCGTTCTCAAGTCTGATGAACTCATTGAAATCAATGGTGACCTTTTTGGTTTTTACGCCCGTGGCTCCATTGTCAGGGTGGCTTCCGGTGATTCTGGGGGGAGTCTCGTCAAAGGGTCCTCCGTCAGGATTGCCTATGGCTGCACAACCTGACAATGCGGCAAAGGCCAAAAGAGCCGATGCCGCATTGTAGATAGTACGGGTTATGTCGCTTAAGCGATGATTCAATCCTTGAACTTTTTGAAGATGACGCACGAGTTGTGTCCGCCGAATCCGAAAGTGTTGGACAGACCGGCGCGCACCTCTCTCTTCTGCGCCTTGTTGAAGGTGAAGTTCATACGGTAGTCAATCTGCTCGTCCTCATCACCCTCCTCGTGGTTGATGGTGGGCGGAACTATGTCGTTCTTGACGGCAAGCACAGTTGCGATTGCCTCAATGACTCCGGCACCGCCAAGCAGATGTCCTGTCATGGATTTGGTTGAACTCAGGTTCATGTCATAAACATGATCACCGAACACGGCCTTGATGGCCTTGCACTCTGCGATGTCACCAAGAGGAGTGGATGTGCCGTGCATATTGATGTAGTCAATATCCTCGGGCTTCGTTCCTGCATCCTCAAGTGCCTCCTGCATTACACGTGTTGCACCGCGGCCCTCGGGCTCGGGAGCAGTCATATGGTATGCATCGGCTGTGGCACCCCATCCTGCAACTTCGGCATAGATCCTGGCACCGCGTGCTACAGCATGCTCGTACTCTTCAAGTACAAGTATACCGCCACCCTCACCGAGTACGAATCCGTCACGGCTTGCGCTCATGGGGCGTGAAGCAGTTTCAGGAGAGTCGTTACGGGTGGAGAGTGCGTGCATTACGCCGAATCCGGTTACGCCGCAGTCGCCCAGTGCTGCCTCGGCACCACCGGTTACTATGACGTTGGCCTTACCAAGGCGAATCATGTTCACGGCATCTATGATGGCGTGGGTACTTGATGCGCAGGCCGATGATGTGGCGTAGTTGGGTCCTCTGAGCTTGAACATGATTGATATCAGACCGGCTGCAATTGAACCCAGAATGCGTGGTACAAAGAACGGGGTTACCTTGAGTTCCTGACCAAGTTTCTTCTGTTCATGGATGGTATCTACACCCTCTTCGAAGGAATCCACACCGCCAATACCGAAACCAAGAATCACACCTATGCGGTCCAAATTCTCGTTCTCAAGGTCAAGGGCTGAATCCTTGATTGCCTGAACAGCCGAAGCAATGGCAAAATGACTGTATTTGTCAAGCTTGCGGGCCTCCTTGCGGTCCATGAACTCAGAGATGTCAAAGTTCTTGACCTGACATCCGAATTTGACCTTGGTCTGTATGGCGTTTGTGTCAAAATTGGTAATGGGGCCGGCGCCGCTCACACCTGCTATGGCATTCTCCCAGAATTCAGGGATAGAATTACCCAGAGGGTTGACGGTACCGAGTCCGGTTACGACAACTCTTTTAAGATCCATCTTATGCGAAAGAAGATTGCCTGATTACTTTGTAGCTGCTGCGCTGATGAGCTCGATAGCCTCACCTACAGTTGTGATCTTCTCAGCCTGATCATCGGGAATTGAAATACCGAACTCCTTCTCGAACTCCATGATGAGCTCAACGGTATCCAGTGAATCTGCACCAAGATCAGCTGCGAAGCTTGCCTCGGGAGTAACCTCTGATGCCTCAACACCAAGTTTGTCAACGATGATAGCCTGAACTCTCTCTGCAATCTGTGAATCTGCCATAATTGTAAATTTTATGTATTAAAAAATGAATTTGGCTGCAAAGAAACCCATTTTCGGCAAGCGTTACAAGAATTGAAAAAATAAATCGGAGGTGCTATGCACAAACGCAATCAATGTGTGTAATGCTAATTAAACCTAATCGTTGTCTATTCAGAAAAATACCGCTATTTTTGCATCGTCTTTAAGAACACACTTGAATCATGACATTCAGCCAGGAAAGTTTTGAGGTATTTGAACGCTCAATCGCAGATTATCATAAGAAGGATAACGTGGATACTCCCATTGCCAACCCCTACAAGGAAAAAAGCATAGAGTTCTACCTTTACCTCAAGAACTGGATTGATACGGTTCAGTGGCATCTGGAGGACATCATCCGTGATCCTGAGATTGATCCGGTAAAGGCTCTGGCCATCAAGCGCCGCATTGACCGTTCCAATCAGGACCGTACTGACCTGGTAGAACTCATTGACAGTTATTTCCTGGAAAAGTTCAGTAAGGTTCAGACCCTTGCTGATGCAACAATAAACACAGAAAGCCCCGCGTGGGCTGTTGACCGCCTATCAATTCTGGCGCTCAAGATCTTCCACATGAAGATTGAGGCTGAACGTACGGATACGTCTGCTGAGCAGCAGCAGCGTTGCCGTGAGAAACTCTCTGTTCTTATGGAGCAGAAGAGAGACCTCTCAGGAGCAATAGACATGCTCCTGGACGATATGGCTGCAGGCCGTAAGTACATGAAAGTATACAAGCAGATGAAAATGTACAACGACCCCTCACTCAACCCTGTTCTTTACGGACAGAATGGCTCCAAGTAACCCCAAATACAAGAACATTCTCTTAATCCGCTTCTCTGCAATAGGAGACGTGGCTATGACCGTTCCGGTGTTGGAATCGGTCGCAAAGGCATATCCCGACAAGCATTTTACTATGCTTTCAAATGGCCGTTTTGCACCCTTCTTTGCCGGAATGCCGGAGAACGTGAGTTTTATAGGCGTGGACCTGAAGAAGGATTACCACGGTTTCGGCGCCATGCTAAAACTGTTCTTCCGGTTGAGGAAGCGTCATTTTGACGCTGTGGCTGACCTGCACGGGGTACTGCGTACAACCGCACTTTCCGTTTTTTACCGTCTTTTCTTTACCAGGGTGAGGCGTATTGACAAGGACCGTCGCTCACGCAAGCGTCTGACCCGCCTTAAGAACAAGGATCTGACTCCGCGTCTTACCTCTTTTGACCGCTACCGTCTGGTTCTTGAGAAACTGGGCTTTGTGTTTGACCTTAAGTTCCGTTCAATATTCGGCGATGGAAAGGCTGATTTGTCTGCAATAAAGAACATTGTAGGTGAGAAGGACTGCACATGGGTAGGCATTGCTCCATTTGCAGCACACAAGGGTAAGATTTATCCGTTGTATCTCATGGAGGATGTGGTTTCACAGATAGACAGCGCCTGCCTGTGCCGTCAGTTTGTGTTTGCTTACGGCAAGGAACGCACGCTTGTTGAGGAGTGGGCTCAGAAATACCGTTCAGTCGAGATTATAGATCCCCGTCTGGGCCTTGAAGGTGAACTTAAGCTTATAAGCAATATGGAGGTGATGCTTGCCATGGATTCTTCAAACATGCATCTGGCTTCTATCACCGCAACTCCGGTCGTTTCAGTCTGGGGTGCCACCCATCCCTATGCCGGATTCATGGGTTGGGGTCAGAAACCTGACGATTGCGTCCAACTGGACCTGCCGTGCCGTCCGTGCTCCATCTACGGCAAGAAAGAGTGCATATACGGTGATTACCGATGCATGACAGGCATCGATCCCGATAAGGTTTTCGTTAAGGTAAAGGCTTACCTTTAAAGGTAGAGCGGGAACTCCGGTCCCATGTTGAACAGCAGGTCAACGGCACTCAGGTTGGCCAGAAATCCGTACTTCTGTCTGAATACCTGCCAATAGGGGCGGCAAGCCTGGGGCTCATGCTGGCCCGGGTTGACCAACTGTCTCAAATCCAGAATGTTTTGCTCCTTTTTACCGTATGATTCCGTAAGGTTTACCGCTTTGTCCATACCTGCCAGTTTCAGGATGAGCAGGGTCAGTTCAGTGTTGAAGTCAACCAGGAACTCATACTTCTTTTCAAAGAAAGGACGGAAATCATCCTGATAATACATAAAGAACGGGCTGTTCATGTAGGCCGATTCAAGGGCGTTCCAGTGCTGGCGACGCCATTCACCGTGGTCGCTTATGCGGACATCCTTCATGAGTTGTTTGGGTGTCGTTCCCTTGACTATGGGCACGGTGAGAGACTGTACCCCGGCTGCCGTGGCAATCCTGCAGCGGTTGCGGTAGGTCTGCTTGCAATAGTTGTCATACTGCTCTATAAGAACATCACCGCCACTGTTGATGGCGGTGAAGAAACTTACGGGTGGCAGGTATGCCGAACTGAGCAGAACTGTATTCATCAGTTGTATTTCTTGACTGCACGGAACATGCGGTTCCAGCGGATCTTTCCCTTCTGTCCCCAGTTCTTGTCTTTGTCAAGTGAGAGCCAGATGAATACCGGGCGGCCCACTATGTGATCCTCGGGTACAAAACCCCAGAACCGTGAATCGGCACTGTTCTGACGGTTATCGCCCATCATCCAGTAGTAGTCCATCTTAAAGGTGTAACTGGTTGCCTTCCGGCCGTTGATGAGAATGGTTCCGTCACGCTCTACCTTGAGGTCGTTGCCTTCATAGATCTTTATGATACGCTCGTAGAAGGGCAGGTTCTCAAGACTGATGTCAAGTGTGGCACCCTTGGCAGGAATCCATATCGGACCGTAATTATCAATGGTCCATTTGGTGTTCTTGTTCTGCGGGAACAGCCACTCGGACTCCTCTACTGTTGGTATGTAAGGTCTGATGTCACTTACTATTCCGGTCTGGCCGGCGAGCAGTTCCTTTGCCTCCTGAGTAAGGGGGAAGATATGGGTTCCGGCCTTGTTATGCTGAGCGTCCAGATCGTCCAGGGTCAGGTGCAGTTTCTCCCTGAGTGATTCAGGTATGGGACGCTGCAGGGTGACAATATAGTTGGTCTGCACTTCATCAGGCTGCTTGTTCTGGACTCCGTCCAGCCAGATTATGCCGTCTTTTATCTCAAGTGTCTGACCGGGCAGTCCTACGCAGCGTTTTACGTAGTTTTCGCGACGGTCAACCGGGCGTGATAATATCTTGCCGAAAACATCCTCATTCTGAAGTACCTCCTGGCGGCCAACCTTGTAGTAGAAGTCATAGACACGGCGTTGATCAAGTGTTGAGAGACTGTCTAACTCTATCTCCTTGCACTTGCTCTTGCCCAGCGGATAGACTATCATACCGTAATAGTCAGCGCTTGACCACTTAGGGTTGGAAACCAGGGTGTCGCCTGAAGGATAGTTGAAAACGACAATCTCATTGAGTTTGATCTTGCCGAATCCCTTGATGCGCTCATAAGGCCACTGAGGTTTTTCAAAGTAACTCTTGGTTCCGCCCGGGAACTGGTTCTGGGTGAGCGGCATGGTGAGCGGAGTCATGGGCTTGCGGGGACCGTATGCTACCTTGCTTACGTAGAGATGGTCACCTACCAGAAGTGACTTTTCAAGTGATGAAGAGGGGATGGCGTAGTTCTGGAACAGGTAGATGTTCACAAAGTAGACTGCAACCAATGCAAATACTATTGCATCTACCCAGTCCATGATCTGATACAGGCTCTTGTTCTTGACGTTTTTCCACCATTTCCATTTTATGATATGGGTGGTTAAGGCATCAAATATGAACGGGATGAGTATTATTCCCATCCAGCTTCTGACCCAAATCAGGAATAGGATATAGAGAGCCAGGTATATGCCTGCCTTGATCCATTCCTTTTTTGTGATTTCGCCAATCTTTTTCATCGTGGGTTTTTATGAGAGTGAATTCATCAGGTCATCCATGCAGAGGAATCCCTTCTTATCAGCAGTGAATTCGGCTGCAAGCACTGCGCCCAGGGCCAGACCGCTGCGGTCCTTTGCAAAATGGATAATCTTTATGAAATCAGCACTTGAATCATATGTGATCTCGTGGATACCGGCAATTTCACCTTCACGGATGGAGTCGATACGTATGTCAGACGGATTGTAATCTGTTGATCCGGTTACGGTTCCGTCGGCATTGAGTACTGTGCCCTTGCTCCAGCCGGTCTTGCGGTCCAGTTGTGAGATGATACCCTCGGCCAGTGTGATAGCTGTGCCGCTGGGAGCATCCAGCTTGTGGATATGGTGGGTTTCGGACATGCGTACCTCATACATGGGATAGCCGTTCATAAGCTTGGCCAGATAGCTGTTTACCTTTGAAAACAGAGCCACACCGATGCTGAAGTTGCTTGACCAGAACAGGGTGTTGGCTCCGTCCTTGCAGAGATCCTTCATCTCGTCACGGTGCTGTTCCATCCATCCGGTACTTCCGCTTACAACCTTTACTCCGGCCTTGAAGCATTTCTGAATGTTTCCGTAAGCCTGGGTGGGGGCGGTGAACTCAATTGCCACATCGGCGGTCTTGAACTCAGGGCTGTCAAAATCCTGAGGGTTGTCGATGTCTATCTTGCATACTATCTGATGGCCGCGGGACAGAGCAATCTTCTCTATCTCATGGCCCATCTTGCCATAACCTATAAGTGCTATCTTCATGTTAAGGGTTTATTAGAACATACTCTGGGTGTTCTCCTGAACGTGCTGGAGTATGCTGCTGAATTTATTGTCAAGTGTTGTTGCCGAAAGTGTCTTCCAGACCTCGTACTGCTCAGGCTCAAGTGCTTTCTTGTAGCGTTTGTCATATTTGGCTATGATCTGGTCATAGGTCTTTCTGGCGGCGGCGGTATCAAACTGTACGTTTGTGTTCTGGGCAGCCATGGCGTTGCCGCGGAATCCTCCGTTCTGCATCATCTGGAACTCTCTTACTGACATCTGCAGGTTGCGGCAGATCTCCTCAAACTCCTGTGCATAGAGTTTGATCATCTTGTCAAACTGCTTCTCTGTAAGGTCCAGACGACCGGCTACATCCTGTATCTTGGCGTCTGCGATAGAGTCTGATTCCAACTCATAGAATGGTTTCTGCATTCCTCCCATGGGAGCTCCCATAGGACGACCACCCATAGGACGGCCACCACCCATAGGACGTCCGCCCATAGGCTGTGCTGATGCAATAACTGCAACAAGGCATGCTGCGATTGTAAAAAGAAATTTCTTCATTGTTTCGTGTTAAAAATATTTGGTAGTAAAAGCTTTAAAGCAAAGATACTCTTTCCAGTTATGCGCCGGAAAGAGTATCTCTAATATGTAAAGATCTAAAGATTAGAGCTTCGGTCCAGCAGCAACAAGTGCCTTACCGGCCTCATTACCCTCATACTTCTTGAAGTTCTTGATGAAGCGGCCAGCCAGATCCTTAGCCTTCTCCTCCCACTCTGAAGCGTTAGCGTAAGTGTCGCGAGGATCAAGGATTGCGGGATTTACGTTAGGCAGAGCTGTGGGAACCTCAAAGTCAAAGTACGGGATCTTCTTGGTCTCAGCCTTCAGGATGCTGCCATCCAGAATAGCGTCGATGATACCACGTGTATCAGGAATTGAGATACGCTTGCCGGTTCCGTTCCAACCGGTGTTAACCAGGTAAGCCTTGGCACCGCTCTTCTCCATCTTCTTAACCAGCTCCTCGGCATACTTTGTAGGATGCAGCTCCAGGAATGCCTGGCCGAAGCAAGCTGAGAATGTGGGAGTGGGCTCAGTGATACCACGCTCGGTACCAGCCAGCTTAGCGGTGAAACCTGACAGGAAGTAGTACTTGGTCTGCTCGGGAGTCAGGATTGATACGGGAGGCAGTACGCCGAATGCATCGGCTGACAGGAAGATAACGTTCTTAGCGTCAGGACCGGCACTCTTGCCGTTTACCTTCTGAGCGATCTTCTCGATGTGGTCGATAGGATATGATACGCGGGTGTTCTCGGTAACGCTCTTGTCAGCGAAATCGATCTTACCGTTCTTGTCAACTGTTACGTTCTCCAGCAGAGCGTTGCGCTTGATGGCACCGTAGATGTCGGGCTCGTTCTCCTTGCTCAGGTTGATAACCTTAGCGTAGCAGCCGCCCTCGAGGTTGAATACGCCCTCATCGTCCCATCCGTGCTCGTCATCACCGATAAGGAGACGCTTGGGATCAGTTGAAAGGGTGGTCTTACCTGTACCTGACAGACCGAAGAATATAGCGGTGTTCTTACCCTGCATATCAGTGTTTGCTGAGCAGTGCATTGAAGCGATGCCCTGCAGAGGCAGGTAGTAGTTCTGCATTGAGAACATACCCTTTTTCATCTCACCACCGTACCAGGTGTTGATGATAACCTGCTGACGTGACTTGGTGTTGAAAGCAACGCAAGTATCTGAGTTCAGACCCAGCTCCTTGTAGTTCTCAACCTTAGCCTTGCTGGCGTTGAAGATAACAAAGTTGGGCTGGAACTTCTCAAGCTCCTCTGCTGAAGGCTGGATGAACATGTTCTTGATGAAGTGAGCCTGCCATGCAACCTCAACGATAAAACGTACTGCAAGACGGGTAGCCTCGTTAGCGCCGCAGAAAGCGTCAACTACATAAAGCTCCTTGTTTGAAAGCTCCTTGATGGCAATCTCCTTAACCTTTGCCCAGATCTCCTCTGACATGGGGTGGTTATCGTTCTTGTACTCATCAGAGGTCCACCATACGTTGTTGTGACTCTCGTCGTTGTCAACAATGTACTTGTCCTTAGGAGAACGACCGGTAAATACGCCAGTCATTACGTTAACTGCGCCAAGCTCAGTCTCCTGACCCTTGTCATAACCGGTCAGACCAGCCTTGGTCTCCTCTTTGAACAGTTCCTCATAAGAAGGATTGTGTGCAATCACGGTTGAACCGTTGATTCCGTACACGCTTAAATCGATTTTTGCCATTGTTTTTATAGTTTGATTGTTACTAAACTCTCAATTTTATAGCCGGTTTCAAAGGGCTTATTCAAAGCACCCTTGTAAACCGGCTACAAAAGTAACTCCTTTTTGAGGGATAGAGAAATCAAAAAAGCGTTTTTACTCGTGCGCGCACATTATTTAATATTTTGTAACAAAACTGCTTTCTTGAGATAGCAATCTACTTCCACTTGTAGTTGTTGCGCCACAGTCCGGGCAGGAAGTGGTAGTAGAGCAGGTGGCGCCAGGTTACCAGGTCATGGGCACCGGGAGCGTCATCGTCATACTCGTGCTTTACACCCAGCTCGTCCAACTGGTTGTGCAGGGTGGTGTGACGGCCCATGAAACCTGTCTCGTACTGGCCACCGCCCACAAAGAGGTAGTCAATTTTCTTGTTGACATCGGGCTCCTTGATGGCGGGTGTCTCGTCAAGTTCTATGGCGGCACTCAGGATTCCGGCCGATCCGAACACGTCAAGGTTACGCAGAGCTACGTACTGGGTCATACGGCCGCCCATTGACAGACCGCTCAGGGCGCGTGCATGTTTGTCCTTGATGCAGCTGTAGTGTGACTCCACGAACGGGATGATGTTATCAATCAGATCCCTCTCAATCATGGGGAATGCCAGTTCGGTGTGCTGCGGATGACTGCGGGTTACCATCTGGTCGTTGGGGAATACCACGATCATCTCCTTGGCCTTTCCCTCGGCAATCACGTTGTCCAGAATCCAGTTGGCACGTCCGTGCATGATCCAGGTTTCGGTAAGGTCACCCGAACCACCCATAAGATAGAGTACGGGGTACTTTTTCTTGGGGTTGTAGTTTGCGGGAGTGTACACAATCAGGTCCCTGAGTCCATTGGTCACATTTGAGTAGTAGTAATGGGTTGTCCATGAACCGTGCGGTACATCGGGTTTGGGATCATACCATGCGGGCTCGTCACCGTGAACGAACAACATGCTGAAAGAGGGCATGGCTGCGTGTCCTGTAAACTGGTTGTTGGCATCGATGTTCTGTACTCCGTCAATGATGATGTAATACAGGTAAATCTCAGGAGCCAGGGGGCCGATGGTCAGTTCCCAGACACCGTTATCACCCTTGGTGAAGTTGGGGCGCTGGCGGTTGTTACCCACGAACATGGAACCGGTAAGTTGAACGGTCTTGGCATTTGGGGCGTTTACACGGAATGTCACGGTGTGGTCATCATGTACCTCGGGTGACAGAACCCTTGCGTTATAAGGAAGTATGCCCTCAGGCTCGGTGCGCTGAGGGTCATACTGTATGTTTACTCTTGACTGCTGTGCCACGATGGGCAGAGCGGCCAGCAACAATGTTGAAAGAAAAAGTGAGCGTTTCATTACTTGAAGAGTTCTTTTACGGTCAGTTCAAGATAGTCACGGCAGTTCATCCAGGTGTGGCCACCCTCGGGGTTGTAGAAGGTGTGCTTGAGTCCCTGCTCGGTCAGGTACTTGTCAAGACCAAGTGACTGGGTGATAAGGAAATCGGTCTTACCGGTACCCAGGAACATGAATTTGAGATTCTTCTTAAGGTCCTTGATGGGGGCGTAAGTGCCGTTCTCAAAGTTACCCTTGTACTCATCCTCGCTGAAGATTGCGGGAGCATATGCTGCTACATAGTGGAACAGCTTGGGGTTGCCCAGTCCTGCAGCCAGTGTCTGACGGCCTCCCAGTGAGAATCCGGCGATGGCGCGGTTATCGGCATCCTTAAGTACGTTGTAGTTCTTCTCTATGAAAGGAATAACTTCCTCAGTGAACTCCTTGGTGGTGAGTTTTACATCCATGGCGTCGTAAGCCTGAGCCTTGCCCTGTGCAATCATCTCGGGATAGGGGTTGGCGTAAGGCATAACCACAATCATGCGCTTGGCCTCACCCTTGGCAATCATGTTGTCCAGTATGTTGTTCATCTGGCCAACCTTGAACCAGGTCTCGTAGGTATCGGTCATACCGTGAATAAGATACAGAACGGGGAGTTTCTCCTTGCCGTTGGGATCATATCCTGCGGGAGTGTAAACGCACATGGGGCGCTCTATGCCGCAAGCCTTTGAGAAGTAGTAGCGGTATGCCACCTTGCCGTGGGGAACATCCTTCTGGATATCCTGAACAGTGGGAGCCTCACCGCGAACATCAACAAGGCTGTACTTGAAGTTCTCGTTGGGGAACATGTGCATGTTGTTGGGATCGGCCACCTGTGTGCCGTCTATAACGAATGCGTAGGGGTAGATGTCGGGAGCGGGGGGAGTTACGGTGATGCTCCATACGCCGCGGTCATCCTTCTCCATGGCAGCTCTAGAGGCAAGCATCTGGCAGTCCAGTTCAACTCTCTGGGCATCGGCAGCCTGGCAACGGAAAGTTACTGTGCCGTCGGCATTGTACTCCGGTGACTTTACGCCTGCAGGGAAGAGGCTTGTCATGAGTGAGCCTGTAAGACGTGAGGGCTCTGCGCCGCCCAACTTCTCCAGACGTACCTTCTCGGCCTCCTCAAGGCTCATGCTCTCGGCAACGGCCTTGTCAATGACTGCCTGATCCTGGAACAGCAGGGGGAATGACTTCTCCAGCCAGTAGCGGGCGTTCATCCAGGTGTGGCCGTACTTATCGTGTGTGAATACCTTTACGTTCTTGATGTTGTGGCGGTCAAGCATCTGCATCAGGTCCTTGGAGTTTCCATAGAGGAAATCATCGGTACCTATACCAAGCCAGAAAAGATGTACTTTCTTGTTGAATGCCTCTGAGTCCTCAAACTGGCTGTCGCGAACCTGAGTGAATGAGCTGTATGAGCACAGGTATGAGAACTTGTCCAGATTGGCAAGTCCGATGGCCATACCCTGGTTGCCGCCGCGTGAGAAACCGCCTATACCGCGATGGTCGGCATCGTTGATGGTGCGGTAGTTGCTCTCTACGAAAGGCATCAGAACGTCGGTGAAATCGGCATTGAAGTTGTAGCCTCCGCCCATTCCGCCAAAGCCACCCATACCGCCGAATCCGCCGCGGCCGCCCTGCGGTTGTGGCTGACGCTCGGTCTTGAGCAGTGTGGCGTTACCGTAGGGGAGTACCAGGATCATCTCCTTGGCCTTGCCCTCGGCGATCAGGTTATCAAGGATAAGGTTCATCTTACCAACCTTGAAGTAAACCTCCTCGGTATCGGTAGTACCGCTTATAAGGTACATCACGGGGTATTTCTTGTCCTTGTTCTTGGGATCGTCGTAGAAAGGCGGGGTATATACTATCACGGGGATGTGCATATCCAGTCCGGGTGACCAGTAGTTCAGATAGTCAACGCTGCCGTGGGGAACGTCCTTAAGTGCGCTCAACTTGTCGGCACGCATATCCAGAAGGCTGTTCTTGAATGTCTCGTTGGGGAACCACTCGGGGCACTGGGGGTCCATTACGCTGATGCCGTCCACCTCAAAGTGGTAAGGGTAGATATCGGGCTCTGCGGGGCCGATGGTTGCGGTCCATACGCCGTTTGCACCCTTGGTCATGTCAACGCTCTCGCTGAACTGGGTCCATACCTTTACAGACTTGGCGTTGCGGTTTGAGTAATTGAAAGTCACTGTGTTATCGGGATTGATAACGGTTGATGGGGCCTGCTGTCCCATTCCGCCCGGCTGGGCGCTGATTGCTCCTGTCATAGCGGCTGCTACGAGGAGAAGAGTCAGATTCTTGATTCTCATAATGTATATTGGTGTTGTTTATATTTTTCGGGGTTTGAAGATACCCATTTTAATCATAATAATGATTGTTTTTACTTTGAATTATGTACATTTGTTGGATTTTGGCCTCTTGAAACAGGACTACAACAAGATAAAAACAATATGGAAGTTATTGATTTTAACAAACAAAACAGCATTCTGAACCAGTTCATCGCCGAGATTCGTGACGTGAACATTCAGAAAGACCAACTGCGTTTCCGCCGCAACCTGGAGCGTATCGGTGAGATCATGGCGCTTGAGGTAAGTAAGAAACTCAATTACGTGACAAAGGATGTCCAGACCCCGCTTGGAGTATCGACCATCAACGTTCCTGAAGAGGATATCGTTCTTGGTACCGTATTCCGCGCCGGACTGCCCCTGCACCAGGGTTTCCACAACTACTTTGACCACTGCGAGAACGCCTTTGTATCGGCCTACCGTAAATATCTGGATGAGGTGAACTTTGACGTGCACATTGAGTACATGGCATCGCCCAAACTGGACGGCAAGACCCTTATTCTGGTTGACCCGATGCTGGCTACCGGTAACAGTATGTATCTGGCTTACCGTGCACTGCTGCTCAAGGGCACTCCCGCCCGCATACACCTGTGCTCAGTCATTGCTGCTCAGGCTGGCGTTGACTACGTATGCAAGATGTTCCCGCAGGACATCACAACCCTGTGGTGCGCCGCTGTGGATCCCGAACTCAACAGCCACGCCTACATCATTCCGGGCCTGGGTGATGCCGGCGACCTGTGCTTCGGCGAAAAATAGTCTGATTATTAACCTATTCTTATGAGAAAAACCTTATTGACAGCCACAGCCGTGATATGCGGTGCGGTGGCATGGGCACAGCCCAAACTGAGTGCCGACAACATTGATGAAGTGCTTAAGGCAATGACCCTGGAGGAGAAAGCCACTCTGATTGCCGGTGGCGGATGGGGTAGCATGAGCGCCGGATCCATGACAGCATCCGATGTTGCCAATGTTCCCGGAGCAGCAGGTTCCACACAACCTATTGCCCGTTTGGGAATTCCCAAGACCATCCTGGCCGACGGTCCCGCCGGACTGCGTATCAACCCGACCCGTCAGGGTGACAGCCAGACCTATTACTGCACAGGTTTCCCCGTAGGTACCGTATTGGCCTGCACATGGAACACCGAACTTGTGGAGCAGCTTACCACCGCCATGGGCCAGGAGGTTCATGAGTATGGTGTTGACGTACTTCTGGCTCCCGGTATGAATCTGCACCGCAATCCTTTGTGCGGACGTAACTTTGAGTATTTCAGTGAGGATCCCCTCTTGAGCGGTAAGATATCGGCCGCATATGTAAAGGGTATCCAGAAGAATGACGTGGGTGTATCGGTCAAGCACTATGCAGCCAATGACCAGGAGATAAACCGCAGTGAGAATGATGCCCGTATCAACCCGCGTGCCCTGCGTGAACTTTACCTCAAGAACTTTGAGATCACCATCCGCGAGGCCAAGCCCTGGACCGTCATGTCATCATACAACAAACTGAACGGCAGTTACACACAGCAGAGCCATGACCTGCTTACCGGATTCCTGCGTGATGAGTGGGGATTTGAGGGCATCGTGATGACTGACTGGGGTAACAAGGCCGGAACAGTTGATGCAGTAAAGGCCGGAAACGACCTTATGGAGCCGGGTGACCGCTCCGAGTCACAGCGCGTGATTGAGGCCGTAAATAACGGCACTCTGGATATAGCAGACCTAGACCGTAACGTCCGCCGCATTCTGGAGTATATTGTAAAGACCCCCAATTTTAAGGGTTACAAGTTCTCTAACAAGCCTGATCTGGACGGTCATGCCCAGATGGTACGCGAGGCTGCAGCCGAGGGTATGGTGCTGCTCAAGAACAACGGCAACCTGCCTATGGAGGCCAAGGGTAACATTGCCCTGTTCGGACTCAGCGCATACAAGTCAATTGCCGGCGGTACAGGTTCAGGTAACGTGAACAAGCCTTACATCCGCAACATTAGCGAGGGACTTGAGGCAGCCGGATTCACTCTGGATTCACGTCTTACCGATTTCTATGCAAAGCACCGTGATTACGTGGCCAGCCAGAACGCCCTGGGCATGGGTGGCGGTGGCCGCAACGTTTTGCTGGGTGAGGCTGTACTGCCCGAGGTTGCCATCAACCGTGCTGCCGTTCAGGCCTGCGCACAGCGTAATGACGCCGCCGTGATTGTCATCGGCCGAAATGCGGGTGAGGGTGACGACCGCCGTATGGTCGATGACTTTGAACTGACCGATGTAGAGCGCTCCCTGCTGCGTGACGTTTGCAACGAGTTCCACAAGGTGGGCAAGAAGGTCACCGTAGTGATGAATATAGGTGGTGTGATAGAGACCGCTTCATGGAAGGGACAGCCCGATGCCATCCTGCTGGCATGGACTCCGGGACAGGAGGTAGGTAACTCTGTTGCCGATGTACTGACAGGAAAGTCAAATCCTTCTGGTAAGCTCTCCATGACATTCCCGCTCTCATATCTTGACATACCTTCATCGGCCAACTTCCCCTATAACGGCCAGGTTCAGCAACAGCAGGGACGTGGCGGATTCGGCGGCCGTAACGCAGGCAACAAGGATATTGACTATACCAACTATGCCGAGGGCATCTGGGTTGGTTACCGTTATTTCAATACCGCAGGCGTTGAGGTTTCATACCCGTTCGGTTACGGACTGAGCTACACCACATTTGAGTACAGCAAGCCCACGGTAAAGGCCAAGGACGGCGGTTTTGAGGCAACCATCACCGTAAAGAACACCGGTAAGGTAGCCGGCAAGGAGGCCGTAGAGATTTACGTGAGCGCTCCTGAGGGCGGTCTGGTTAAGCCCGAGTCAGAGCTCAAGGCATTCGGCAAGACCCGTTTGCTCAAGCCCGGTGAGAGCCAGACCCTGACCTTCAAGGCCGATGCATACACCCTGGCAAGTTTCAACGAGGAGGCATCCGAGTGGCAGACCGCAGCCGGCAAGTACACCGTCAAGTTCGGTGCCAGCGCAACCGATATCCGCGCTACCGCAACATTCAACGGCAAGGCCAAGAGCTGGAAGGTTGAGAAACTCCTGCTCCCGCAGCAGCCCGTCCAGGAGATTGCAATCCGCTGATAACAATCAGCAGCATTTTTGTATCATTTGGCAAGTTGGGAGAGCCACTGTTTGAGGTCGCTCATCCATTGCTGCCGGTAGACGAAGTTTTCATTGGCGCACCAGCCGTGACCGCCTGTGGGATAGACGTGCAGAGCGGAGCGTACGCGGTTGGCCTGCAGGGCGTTGTAGTATTCTATGCTGTTACGCACGGGCACCAGGTTATCATCGGAATTGGCCATGATGAATGCGGGCGGGGTATCGCGGGTAACCTGTTTCTCGTTTGAGTAGAGGTCTATCTGCTCTTGCGATGCGTTACGACCCAGCAAGTTGTTGTGTGAACCCATGTGGGTAAACGTTTTGTCCATGGTGATGACCGGATAGAACAGAATCTGGAAATCGGGACGCTGTTCCGGACCGTTATAGTGGGTGGCGGCTGTGGCTGCCAGATGTCCGCCTGCCGAGCATCCCTGTACGCCTATCTTTTTGATACCGTATTTATCGGCATCGGCCTTGAGCAGACGCATGGCCTCATGCAGGTCATCCAGCGGAACCTCGGTGTGGCCGTTGGGCAGACGGTACTTGAGCACGGCCAGGGTTATGCCCTGATCCATGTACCACTGTGCCATGTTGTTGCCCTCGGATCCGTTCCAGACGTCGGTGTAACCACCGCCCGGGCATGCTATTACTGCCAGTCCGTTTGGATTAGGTGCAGCCCAAATGGTAAGGGTGGGCTGTGTCACGTTGGATACATGCATATCCATAACTCTCTCGGGGCCGGTCAGTCCGTTATCGGTTGGTGCGCCGTTGGGCCAAAGGTTGATTACGGCCGTGGGCTCGGGTACCTGCGGAGCGGCAGGAGCCTGTGCAGCCTGGGCTGGCGGATTGTAACGTGTCATCCAGACCTCCATGTTGCCGTTGCCGCGGTGTGCCCATGCGTAGTAGGGGATAAGACGTAGTTTTACCTGATTGGCGCGGCCGATATTGCCGGTGTAGTTGTCATAGGCCGTGGTCTCAAGGGCATTCATTGCGTAGGCGCGTCCCTCTACATTCATCTTGAAGGGTATTACCTTGAAATCGGAGTTTGCGGGGAGTGATGTGCTCAATACGTTGAAGTCATTATCGGCCCATTCGGCGCAATACACCAGCGGGCCGCGCTCAACGGCAATCTTGCCGCGATCCTCGGCCACCTGACGGTGAGCTGTAACTATGCGGGGCTCCATATCAAAGTGGATGCTTACCACATCTCCCTTCTTCCATTTGCGGTCAATGCCGAAATATCCGTTCTGGAGTGTGGCTTCTACAGCCTCTCCGTTAACCTGAACGGTGTATCCCGGGGTTTTGCCGTCCGAGTAGCGGTAAAGGTCGGTTGGAACAACCTCATTGCGTACCCATCCGGGTATGCGGATGTTGAGGCAGAACTGGCCGGGAGTCTTATCGACGGTAATCTTTATATCGCCGTTCCAGGGATACTCGGTAGACTGGGTAATCTGAACGTTCTTGCCGCCCACCTTGGTGGCAAGGGTGTTGGACATAAAGAGGTTTACAAACAGCTTGTTGTCCTTGACGGCATATACGTAACCGGGAACCGACGGGATGAAACGGCATATGTTGCTGGGGCAGCAGGCGCACCCGAACCATGCCTGACGCTGGTGCTGTCCGTGGCTCTCCAGCGGGTTGGGGTAGAAGAATCCGCCTCCGTCCAGACTCACGCCGCTTATAACGCCGTTGTAGAGGGCGCGCTCCAGCACATCCATATACTTGGCATCACCGTGCAGCAGGAACAGACGGTAGTTGGTATAGACATTGGCAATGGCGGCACATGTCTCGCAGTAGCCGTTCATGTTGGGCAGGTCATAGTTCTGGGTAAATCCTTCTATGCCTCCTGTTGAGCCGATGCCTCCGGTCAGGTACATCTTCTTGCCCACCATGTTCTCCCAGATGCGGTCAATTGCATCGATGTATGACTTATCACCCGTGAGTGCGGCCACATCGGCCATACCTGAGTACATGTAACCGGCACGTACGGCATGTCCCACGGCCTCATCCTGCTCTATGACGGGTTTGTGTGACTGGTCATATGTGTCTTTGCGGTCGGTCTTGCCCTTGTTGTCCAGGAACAGTTTTGCTTCGTCCAGGTATTTCTTGTCACCCGTTACCAGATAAAGTTTGGCCAGTGCCATCTCGGCAATCTGATGTCCGGGTACTATTACCTTCTGACCCTCTCCGTAACCAATCTCACGGCATACGCAGTCTGCATATTTTATGGCAATATCCAGGAACTTGCGGCTTCCGGTGGCCTGATAGTGGGCTATGGCGCCCTCCACCATGTGACCCAGGTTGTAAAGTTCGTGGCTACCGCTCTCCTCGGCGCTCCAACGTGTAGGACCGGACCAGTCATGCGGATGCTCCGGGTTCATGGTGCGGGCGGTGTAGAGATAGCCGTCGGGCTCCTGTGCGGCTGCCACTATATCCAGCACGCTGTCAATATATGCTTCCAACTTCTTGTCAGGATAGGTCTGCAGTAGGTAGCTGGCACCCTCGATGGTCTTATAGACATCGGTGTCATCAAACGGGAACTGGGTGGGGCGGTAGTTGCTGCTGTTGTCGCCGCGTGCGGTCTCGGCCATCTTGGCGGCGGCATGCTCAAAGTTGGTGTATCGGTCAGTCTCTTCACACTTGCTGAATGCCAGCGGGATGGTCACCTCGCGGCTCTGGCGGATGCGGTCACCCCAGAATGTCTCGGGTGCCACCTTGACTTGGGTGAACGGTACGTTACCTATGGGATAACTGGGCTTATCGGCCTTCTTGGCGGCTGCAAGGCACAGAACTAATGCTATGGCGGCCAGCGGAATAGTTTTTTTGAAGATAGTTCTCATACTCTATTTAGTTGTCATTATTGCAAACTTACGTAAAAAAGCACTATCTTCGCGGCCGAATATGAAGAAAACCTATCCTGCCCTTGTAGTTCAATGGATAGAACGGAAGTTTCCTAAACTTTAAATTTGGGTTCGATTCCCAGCGAGGGTACAAAAAATGGCGGTCTCGATGACCGCCATTTTTTATTACGCTGGTGCGTAACTATTTTACTTCCCAGATGTCGTTGGTTTCCAGGAGTTCTGCAAAGTTGTGATACTTCTTGGCAGCCTTTACCTCCTCGATTTGGGCGGTTACGGCATCGTCATAGGTGGGAGCCTCAACGTCGCGGATAACGCCCAGTGCTACGGGGAATCCGTCGCCGTCGCCCATCAGGGCAAGCTTGAGCTGCAGGGTGTTGTCCTGGCAGTGGGCATCGTGTACAAGGATATCCTTTAGGGTGATGCCGTTCTCACCAATCTTTACGACCTTGAGGCCGAATCCCTCCTGCATCAGTCCGAACTCGTTGTTCTCACCGAATACCAGTGGCTCACCGTGCTTTACGTAGATGGCGTTCTTGGCGCGACCCTCCTTATTATATACTGCATCGTGTGTTCCGTTATTGAAGATGACGCAGTTCTGCAGGATCTCGCAGACCGATGCACCCTTGTGGTTGTAAGCGGCCTTGAGGATATCGACTGTTCCGGGAGCATCGGTGGCAACGGCGCGGGCAAAGAAGTGACCGCGTGCACCAAAGCAGAGCTCTGCGGGACGGAACGGATCCTCAACGGTGCCGTAGGGGCTTGATTTGCTCACGAAACCGCGGGGTGAAGTAGGTGAGTACTGACCCTTGGTAAGACCGTAGATACGGTTGTTGAGCAGAATCATATTGAGGTTGATGTTACGGCGGTTGGCGTGAATGAAGTGGTTACCGCCGATAGCCAGACCGTCACCGTCACCTGAAATCTGCCATACGGTCAGGTCAGGATTGGCGACCTTGCAACCGGTAGCGATTGCAGCGGCACGTCCGTGGATGGTGTTCATGCCGTAGGTAGCCATGTAGTGAGGCAGACGGCTTGAGCAACCGATACCTGATATTACTGCGGTATTGTATGGAGCGACTCCGATTTCGGCCATAGCCTTGTGCAGCGATGCCAGGAAGAAGTGGTCACCGCATCCGGGGCACCAACGGGGCTGTCCCTTCTTGAAATCTTGTGCTGTATATTCCATAGTCATTCTGTTTTACTTGTTAAGGATTTCATTGAAGGCGTTAACCAACTCGTTTACAACGAACGGCTGACCCTTTACCTGATTGAACTGATACGGTACAAATCCGTCAACCTTCATGCGCAGGAATGCTGCCAACTGACCCATGTTCTGCTCGGCTACAACCACCTTCTTGTACTTGGTGAGTACCTGAGCGGCGTTCTTGGGCAGCGGGTTGATGAACTTGAAGTGAGCGTGGGCAACCTTCTTGCCCTGAGCACGGAGCTCATCCATAGCGGCACGCAGATGTCCGTATGTTCCGCCAAAACCTACAATCAGCAGGTCGGCATCATCGACATCACCAATCACTTCCAGATCAGGAACCTGGATGTTGTCAATCTTCTGCTTGCGCAGACGTGTCATCAGGTCGTGGTTTTCAGGATTGGTGCTGATGGCGCCGGTCTTGTTATCCTTCTCCAGACCGCCCAGGATATGTGTGAATCCCTCACGACCGGGAACAGCCCAGTAACGGGTGCCGTTCTCAGCACGCATGTAAGGAGTCCATGTACCCTTGAGTTCCTCAGGAACATAAGGAGGATTGATGGCGGGATAATCGGCCAGGTTGGGCAGTTTGAATGCGGCTGAACCGTTGGCTACGAATGCATCGGTCAGCAGTACAACCGGAGTCATGTGCTCCAAAGCCATCTTACTTGCCTGGTATGCTGCATCAAAGCAGTCAACAGGTGATGTGGCTGCAATCACAGGCATGGGGCTCTCACCGTTACGGCCAAACAGTACCTGCAGCAGGTCTGTCTGCTCTGACTTGGTGGGAAGTCCTGTGGCGGGACCGCCGCGCTGAACATCCAGAACAACAAGCGGAAGTTCCATGATGACAGCCAGGTTCATGGCCTCTGACTTAAGGCAGATACCGGGACCTGAAGTTGAAGTTACTGCCAAGGCACCTGCGAATGATGCACCTACGGCCGATGAGCAACCTGCAATCTCATCCTCGCACTGAACGGTGGTAACACCCAGTGACTTGTGCTTGGAGAGCTCATGCAGAACATCGGTGGCAGGAGTGATAGGATATGAACCCAGGTAGAGCTTGAGGCCGGCCTTCTCGGCAGCGGCGATGAAACCGTATGCGGTAGCCTTGTTACCTGTGATATCCATGTAACGGCCGGGCTCCTTCTGCTTGGACTCAATGCGGTATACATTCATGGCACTGCTGTGAGTGTTGTGACCGTAGTCATAACCAGCCTGTATAACCTTGATGTTGGCCTCGGCCAGTTCAGGTTTCTTGGCGAACTTGTCACGCAGATAGTTGAATGCAATCTCCAGGTCACGGCTGAAGAGCCAGCATACAAGACCCAGGGCGAACATATTGCGGCACTTGAGAACAGCCTTGGCCTCCATACCGCTGTCTGCAAGAGCGTCCTTTACCATCTGGGTAAGAGGGCATGCTATTACGCGGTCGGGATCAACGCCCAGCTCTGCGAGCGGATCCTCTGTCTGGAAAGCGGCTTTCTCAAGGTCTGCCTTCTTGAAAGCGTCTGTATCAATGATAATGGTGGCGTCCTTCTTGGCATACTTGAGCTGTGTCTTGAGAGCGGCAGCATTCATTGCTACCAGAACATCACACTGATCGCCCGGGGTATAAACCTTTCCGGCGCCGATATGTACCTGGAACCCTGAAACGCCGGTAAGAGAGCCTTGCGGGGCGCGGATATCGGCAGGATAATCGGGGAAGGTACTGATGCTGTTTCCGACCGTAGCCGAAACAGTAGAGAAGATGTTGCCGGCCAACTGCATTCCGTCACCGGAGTCACCAGAGAAGCGGACAACAACCTGATCCAATTCTTTTACTGTCATAGCTTTTGTATAGTGATTTTTGATTATACATTTCAAAACGGCGCAAAATTACAAGAATATTCCGTTTATTATTCGTCTTTAAACCTATTTAGTATACAAAATGTATGATATTTTTAAATATGCCGCATATATGCAGTAAAATATACGGCAAATATACAAAAAGAAAGCCCGGCTGAAAAACCGGACTTTCATACTGTATCAAAACGGTTGTCAGAATCCGAATCCGAAACCGCCCATTCCGCCGCCTGATCCGTATGTGACGGTGGCAGAACTGTTGGCCTGAACGACTTTGCCGTCTTCAGTCTCGGCGGGTATCCAGTCAGGCATTATCATTACCACGCGCATTGCATCCTGATTCATGAAGAAGACCTCGGCCTCCTGAGCAATCTGGGGATTGATGACTGCGCCATCGGTATCTATAGTGAAATTAACCATCACACGTCCGTTGAGTTTCTGACTCTTCAGGTTTTCAGGATACAAGGTGTTGGAGCGGATGAACTGCTGCATAGCCTGACTGCCTCCCACAAACCTGGCCTGGGGTCTCTGTGGACCTTGGGGCTGAGCAGGCTGACCGCCGCGGCCTCCCGGACGTCCGCCCATAGGCATACCGCCGAATCCACCCATTCCACCGCTGTTTTGAGATTGCTCAATCTCCTCGGGGGTGGGCTGCGGATCAATTCTCACGGGAACACCCATGCTCAGGACAGCCTTGAGTGAATCAATGTACGGGGTGTAGTTGGGGAAATAGAGATTTGACTTAAGCAGGATGCGGTACCATTTCTTAGCATTGAGCAGTGCTGTGGTGTCATTCTCAAGACGCCATTTGCTCAGATTGGCGGTACCGAGCAGGGCCTGGGCATTCAGAACCTGATCATCCTTTGCGCTTACTTCTGTGACTTCAGGGTAAGTTTCAAGCATCTTTATGCTGCCGTCAATGTATGACGTCTCCTTCTTGTAAATACCGTAATCGTAGTAGTAACGGGAGAGCAGCAGGACTGAACGGTTATCAGCCGCGCGGACTGCCTTGCGGAGCCATTTTACACCCTGTGAGAAATAGGTGTTGTTGTTAGGATTCTTAGCCCAGAGACCATAGTACAGGTTACCCAGGTTGTACTGCGCGTCAACGTGGTTCTGATTGGCGGCATCCTCAAGAAGTATAAGACCCATGGTAATGTCGGGCTTTACATACTTGCCTGAAATGCACTCCAGACCCAGTGAGGTCTTTGCATCAAGTTCTCCCTTGATTACTCCTTTCTTGTAATTCTCAATCACCTGTTTCATTCCCGGATTGGTGATCTCAATCTTGTCCATCATAGCTTTGATGGAGTCAGTATTGGTTTGTGCCAGTGACGGCATAAAGAAAAGTACCGACAATAATACCGATAAAGTCCTTGTTCTCATTTGCATTAATGAATGGTTGTTACAAATATCGTTATTTGGCCGATATGTAAAAAATATTTAACGCAAAAAAAACCGGAGTCCGAGAAATCGGACTCCGGTTGCAGTATTAAAGATTTCCGTTTAAGCCTTTGCTGCAGCAATCTCCTCCTTCTCCTTCTTGGTCTTTTTCATAACCAGGTAGGCTGTAGGAGCAGCAACGAACAGTGATGAGCATGTGCCGAATACAACACCCAGGATCATTGCGAATGCAAAGCTGCGGATACTGTCACCGCCCAGGAAGAAGATAGCCAACAGCACGATCAATGTACTTACTGATGTGTTGATGGTACGTGCCAGAGTGGTGTTCAGGGCATCGTCAAACAACTGCTTGCGGTTACGCTTGGTGTACAGACCGGTGAACTCACGGATACGGTCAAAGATAACCACCTTATCGTTGATTGAGTAACCGATAGCGGTAAGCACGGCGCCTATGAATGTCTGGTCGATCTCAAGTGAGAACGGCATCCAGCCCCAGCAGATTGAGTACATACCTATTATAATAAGGGTATCAAAGCAGAGGGCGAAGATAGCACCTACTGAGTAAGCTACGTTGCGGAAACGGATCAGGATGTACAGGAAGATGGCGATCAGAGCCAGGATCACAGAGATGATAGCACCGCGTGTGATATCCTCGGCGATTGAAGGACCAACCTTCTGTGAACTGATGATTGAGCCGCCGTCACGGTTCTCACGGTCGATGAATGTAGCCAGAGTCAGGTTTGAACTGAGCTTGCCGGCTGACTTGAGAGATGTGAAGAGGAACTCCTCAATCTCTGAGTCGATGTTATCGGACTCCTCATCGATACGGTAGTTGGTTGAGATACGGATGGTCTTGTGATCGGTACCCAGAGCGATTGCCTGGACGTTGTCCTCGGTGATAACGTTCTGGAGAATATCGCGAACCTCCTCGGGCTCAACGGGCTCCTCAAACTGAACTACGAAGTTACGGCCACCGGTAAAGTCGATACTCTTGCTGAGTCCGCGGGTTGCAAGGAATGCAATGCAGATGATGGCAATTGCACCGAAGATGGTGAATGATACCTTGGCTGACTCCATGAACTTGACAGAGGTGTTCTGCATCAGGTTCTTTGAGAAAGCGGTTGTGAAGGTCAGGTTCTGGAGCTTACCCTTACCCAGGAAGTGCTCGTAAACGATACGTGTCAGGAACACTGCTGTGAAGAATGAGCAGATGATACCGATGATCAGTGTGGTGGCGAATCCGCGGATAGGACCGGTACCGAAGTTGAACAGGATGATACCTGTTATGATTGATGTGAAGTTAGAGTCGAAGATAGCTGAGAAGGCGTTCTTGTAACCGTCTGTGAGAGCTGACTGAACGCTCTTGCCACTCTTGAGCTCCTCCTTGGTGCGCTCGTAGATAAGCACGTTGGCATCGACAGCCATACCCAGGGTAAGTACGATACCTGCGATACCTGACATTGTCAGGGCAGCCTGGAATGAGGTAAGGATACCAAGTGTAAAGAAGAAGTTGAGCAGAAGGGCTCCGTTTGCAATCATACCCGGGATGAATCCGTATATGCAGCACATATATATCATCAGGATGATGAATGCAATGATGAATGAGGTGAATCCCTTCTGGATTGACTCCTGACCGAGTGAAGGACCTACGATGTCCTCCTGAACGATCTTGGCGGGAGCGGGCATCTTACCAGACTTAAGTACGTTGGCAAGGTCCTGAGTCTGCTCAACGGTAAAGTTACCGGTGATCTCTGAACGGCCGCCCGCAATCTCACCGCTTACGTTAGGAGCACTGTATACATAACCGTCCAGTACGATGGCGATACCGCGGTTCACGTTGTTACGTGTAATGGTAGCCCACTTGCGGGCGCCCTCGGTATTCATGGCCATGCTTACGCAAGGTCTGCCGAACTGGTCATAGTCAGCCTTTGCGTCAGTGATTACATCACCTGTCAGGTCAGCCTGACCGTTCTTGTTATCGCTCTTGATGCTGTAGAGTTCAAAATAAGAATCAGTGCCGTCCATGGGTGCTACACCCCACAGGAACTTGAGGTCACGCGGGATGATGGACTTAGCCTCGGCGCTGTTAAGGATTTTGTTAACCTCGGCGGTATCTGTATGGTGTGCTACACCTACTATCCACTCGGTGTTATAAGGATAAGAGAGCAGACGGGCAAAGAGAGGATTGCTCTTAAGCAGAGCCTCACGCTGTGCGGCAGTTGCCTTTTCGTTCTCAACGTCACCACCCTGAAGCTGTCCGGCCAGGTCGTTGTCAGCGCTTGCTGTCTCTTCCTGTGCAGCCTCTTCGGTAGCCTCCTGGGGATTCTCGTCGGCGTACTTCAGAGCCATACGGGAATCCAGACGGGTCAGGACATCCTGGATCTCAGAGATATTGTAGGTCTCCCAGAACTCAAGGTTGGCTGAACCCTGAAGGAGTTTACGTACACGCTCGGGCTCCTTGATACCGGGAAGCTCAACCATGATACGACCCTGCTTGCCGGCAAGTTCCTGAATGTTGGGCTGTGCTACACCGAAACGGTCTATACGGGTACGCAGTACGTTGAATGAGTTGCCTACTGCGGCGGTAACCTCTTCTTTGAGTACTGTTATTACCTCTTCGTTGGAAGTCTGTGAATGAATCTTCTCCTTGAGGTTTGAAGTGGCGAAGAATGCGCTCAATTTGGCATCGGGACCGGCAATCTTGGCATACTCCTGAGCGAAGATGTCAACAAAGTTTTCCTGACTGCTTACGGCGCGCTTCTTGGCAGCGTCAAGGGTCTGTACGAATACGGGATCCTGACTGTTTGCGGCAAGAGCCTTAACCACATCGGGTATCGATACCTCCAGAATGACGTTCATACCGCCCTTGAGGTCCAGACCAAGTCCGATCTGCATCTCACGGCACTCTTTGTATGAATAGATACCCAGCCAGACCTTTTTGTTCATTACAGAGTCAAGATAGGCCTGTTCATCCTGGCTCTGGGCAGCTTTGTTCTCAATGCTGCGGGTCTTGAATGTAAAGGAGAGATAGAACAGACAAACCAGTGTCAGTGCTATCGCAAAAATCTTTACGAATCCTTTGTTTTGCATACTGTTTTATTGTGTTATTAATTATTTGTGCACGTGTGCGTAAATTTCAAGGGTGCAAATATAGAGTTTTTTTTTGGTCTGCAAGCCAAAAGAGATATCTTTGTGACATTATGAGAATAGTTCTAACCCCTTTATTGCTGCTGATGTCAGTTTTTGGCGCAGCTCAGAACCTGCCGGACTGGGAGAATCCGGACGTTATAGGTATCAATAAACTTCCGTATCACGTTACGTTGGGTAATCCTTCAACCCACAGTACCAATCCTGAGATTAAATACCTGGACGGAACCTGGAAATTCCGTTGGTCACCTGATCCGGACCATCGTCCGGCCGATTTCTATACCGTTGGTTATGACGTGAGCGGTTGGGATGACATCCATGTGCCTTGTGACTGGCAGATGCAGGGATTCGGAACCCCCATATACACAAACTCCCGATATCCGTTCCGCCGCAGCCAGCCAAGCGTGACAGGTACGCCGGACCGCAGTTGGACAGCATTCGAGGCCAGGAATCCGGTGGGCAGTTACGTGACTGTTTTCAATGCTTCCGATATCAGTTCCCACAACTGGATACTGGAGTTTGAAGCCGTAAGTTCGGCATTCTATGTATGGATAAATGGACAGAAGGTGGGGTATAGCCAGAACAGTATGTCTCCCGCCGAGTTCGATATATCCCGATACCTGAAGGAGGGTGAGAACCTTCTGGTAGTGGAGGTCTATCGCTGGTGTGACGGTTCTTACATTGAGGACCAGGATTTCTGGCGTCTGAGCGGAATATTCCGTTCGGTCAAACTGTGGAAACGCCCTCTGCAGCATATATCAGATTACAGGATTTCGCTCATTCCATCGGCCGATTTCGGCAGCGCTGCAATCAACGTCGATGTGCAGTTGGCAAATACCGCCCGCATAAAGTCAGATGAGATGTCGGTAAGAGTTTCTCTCAAAGGAAATAATACCGATGGAAAGGCGGTAAATCAGATCCTGTCCGATGCCTCCAAATCCATAAAGGCAGGTGATACGGTATCCCTGAATATGACAGGTATTCTGGAGCATCCCATGGTATGGTCGGCCGAAAAGCCTAACCTGTATGAGTGCCTGATAGAGTTGCTGGATGCCAAAGGAAACCTTGTCGAGAGCTTTACTCAGAATACAGGTGTACGGCGTATTGAAAAACGTGGAGAGATAATGTACATCAATGACCAGCCTGTCAAACTGCGCGGCGTGAACCGTCATGACCATCATCCCCGTACCGGCCATTATGTGGATGCCGCTACGACCGAGCTTGACATAAAGCTCATGAAACAGGCCAACATCAACATGCTCCGTACATCACATTACCCCGATTCACCGATACTTTACGAACTCTGTGACCGCTACGGACTCTACGTTATGGATGAGGCCTGTCAGGAGTCACACGGATTCGGTCTGCGCAACCGCCAGATGGGTAATGACCCGCAGTGGATGAAATCCCATGTGGACCGTGCAGAATCACTGGTGAAAAGGGATTTTAACCACCCGTCCATACTTTTCTGGTCTCTTGGAAACGAGGGTGGGGCCGGTGTCAATATGCGTGCCATGCGCGACAAGGTGGATGAACTTGATTCCACCCGTCTGGTGTTCTGCGATACAGACCTTTCGGTATCGGACCTTTATGATGACAGCTATCTGTCGCCCTCACGGCTTAAACAGGTGGCAGAAAGGGTATCGGACCGTCCGTTCATAATGCGTGAGTATGCCCATATGATGGGTAACTCAGGCGGTAATCTTACGGAGTATTGGGATGTAATATATTCCGATCCCAGCATTGCCGGAGCAGCTATCTGGGACTGGGTGGATCAGGGTATTGCCAAACCCATTGACGGCTCTCCGCTCAAATACAAAGGCAGCAGCCTGAAACTTGAGGACGGTGAATTCTGGGCCTATGGAGGCGATTTTGGCGATATGCCAAATGACGGGGCTTTTGTGATAAACGGCCTGCTGGCCCCCGATCGCACCCCGCATCCGCACTATTATGAGGTCAAACACATCTATCAGCCTCTAAAGTTTGAGTTGTTGAATGTGGATGACGAGGAGTGTTATGCTTATGTCAAAGTGAGCAGTCTGGACTTTTTTACGGGAATAGACGAATTTGATTATGAAGTGAAGATAGTCTGTGATGACGGACGCGTACTGGTCCAAAAGGATGACCATACTCTCCAAGACCTGGAGCCCGATGAAAACGGAGTTATCAGGATTCCGTTTGTTGAAGGATGGCTTGACGGCACAGGCCCTAAAGGTTACGTCGGTCTCAAGTGGCCATTTCAGGATGTGGTACTTCAGGTGTCTGCCAAACTCCGGGAATCCACATTATGGGCCGATGCCGGGTATGTTGTTGCTTATGACCAGTTCCTTGGTTGGAAACCTCAAGCAGAGTCATTTGACTGGGATAATCTGAATAATGGAAAGATTCTAGAACGGAAAAACAAGTCTGTTGAATCTACTCCTGAAGGCGGATACACTATCACATGCGGTGAGTATATCTATTCCATTGATTCCATGGGCGCTCTTACTTCCATAAAATTCAGGAATGTAGAGTATCTGGCCGGACCTCTTGAACCCGATTTCTGGAAACCTGCCAATGACAACCAGATTCGTAATGATTACGCACGCACAATGGGCGTTTGGCGTAATGTAGCACCAGATAGGGAAGTCGTAAACAGTGAGATACGCACTGTAAAACGCCTAAAGAAAAAATATACCCAACTCCGTTATGACTATAAGACCTCTGTAGGTGCATTGCTCACCTTGTGTTATGAATTCGGCGTGTCTGAGGTCAAGGTTTCGTTCAGTTATGATCCCGGCCAGGTTGAGGTTGAGTCGTTGCCCAGATTTGGTATGAGAATGAAAGTTTCTTCCCAATATTATGACTCTGTCAGTTGGAACGGACGTGGTCCATGGGAAAACTATCCTGACCGCAAGAACGGTGCCTTGTTCGGAAAATATACTTTACCGATAGGTGATTATCAGGTAGATTATGTTTACCCCCAGGATAACTCCAACCGCAGTGACTGCTACAAATTCAGTCTGATGCCGGTCAAGAGGTTGAAAAAGACGGAGAAGGGGGTTGTAGAGGTGCCGATGGTTAACGCATTTTCTATCTCTTCGTCCGATCCTTTTAACCTGAGAATCTGGAATTACTCCGAGGAGGATCTGGAGAAAGCCCGTCACGGATATGAACTGCCTGAGCGCGATTATCTGAACATCAACATCGACTCAGAGATAATAGGCGTGGGCGGAAACGATGCATGGGGCGCCAGGACGGAGCCTCAGTACATACCGTCGGCCAAGGAACCTCACAGCCTCTCATTCTCAATCCGTTTGGAGTAGGTTACTGCAGTCTTAGCCGGCTTATTACGGGGTAGTGGTCACTGTCCTTCTGGGTGCGGTCTATCCATGTGTGCAGGGGGATGATGTTCCTGCTGCAGAATAAATGGTCTATGCGATAGTACAGCTTGTACTCGTGGTAGGTTATGCCCATTCCAACGCCGGATTTGGCGTATGCATCGGTCATGAAACGGTTGAAAACATGATGTGAGTATGAGAGCGGGGTGTCATTGAAGTCTCCGCAAACAATCGTATATTTTGCTGTCTCGTTCGTGGCGCGCTCTGCGATCATGCGGGCCTGTACAGCCCTCTGTGAAGTTGATTCAAGAAGGTTCTTGAGTACTTTCTTGGATGCCTTGTAGTGTGTGCTGTCGGTAGGGTTCTTTATGAATTTATGATATTCCGAAATCTCGGTGTCTTTCAGTTTGTTGGACTGAAGATGGCAGTTATATACGGCCAGAGTGTCACCGCCTACAAGGATTTTCAGATACAGACAGCCGTTTCCGGAGTTCTCAAAGTTTATGGTTTCACTGCCTGCAACAGGATACTTTGAAAAATAGGCCTCGCTCGAAGAGGCTGCTGACACTCCTACGTACGGGTAGATGGAAGTTACTTTCCTGTCACGTGATGCCTTGTTGATGATATCACGTGGTGCCTCCTGGATGAATACCATATCGGCATCAAGATCCAGGATATAATTCAGTACCGGGTTGTTTAACGTCCAGTCCTTGTTGTCATCTATGCCAAATCCTTCAGTATTGTAGGATATTACGGTTAAATACGGTGCCTTTACATCATGTGACTTGAACAGATGAAGCGGGAAATACCGTAATGTGGGAATCAGGCAGATCAGTATGGTTGCCAGTGACACAAGCGCACCTTTTTTCCATGTAAGCAGCCACAGAATCAGAAATGCCAGATTCAGAGAGAAAAGGAAAGGAAATGCCAATCCGGAAAGAGAGGCAAAGGGCCACTTCCCTATTGGGGCTGCCATTGAACCGAAGCAACTGAATATAAGGAGCAGTGCAATCAGTAGATTGACAGCCAGAAGAGGATATGCCAACAGTTTTCCTAAAAACTTCATTTTTTGCTGAAAAGTTTATCCAGCCAGACTGCAACTGCTGTAACAGGGGTGGTTATATCCTTTCCTTTGCGGAGCAGGTAATGGAATGCCCAACCTACAGCTGCGGCACCCAGGTGAACCAGATCTGTGGCGGGATTGACTTTTGGCAGCATTGCCACGTCAATGATGGCAATTGCAATGACTATGTATTTTATCTTGACCGGGCCGATGAGCGGTATGGG
>JAFXMB010000048.1 GCA_017530735.1 Bacteroidaceae bacterium
GCTCTACCAACTGAGCTATGACACCAGAAACATTTGTTTCAAATGCGGGTGCAAAGATACGCACTTTTTTAACTCCGGCAAGTTTTTGAGAGCAAAAAAGTGCATATCACGAAAAAATCCATTACCTTTGCACCGCAATTACGCAAGGATCGGAATGTAGCGCAGTTGGTAGCGCACTACGTTCGGGACGTAGGGGTCGGGCGTTCGAGTCGCCTCATTCCGACGAGAAAGGGAGCCAAATCGGCTCCCTTTTTCTGTCGGAAAAGGCTGTTTTTTTATTTTGCAGCCATCTGCTTGAAGGCCTCGCCAAAGATGTAGTAACTGGTGTTGCCGGCAATGGTTCCCTCGTTCTGGCCCCACAGGAATGGCCAATCGTCAAAATTCTCAAAGTGGTCGGGCTTGCGGAACAGCAGGCCGGGAGCCACGTTGCCGGGTATGAATGAGAAATCTGCGCGGTTGTTGCCATAGAACACCTGCTTGGGACGTGCGGCACCTACAGCAGCCACAAGTGAATAGTTGTGGTACGGGTGGCATCCGAACATGAATGCGGCGGCGTTATACGCGTATTTCTTATCGATTATATCCGGGAAGTAGAGGTTTGCAAAAGCCGCTGTTGTACCGTAAGTTACAACAGCACCGCTGCCGGCCCAGTTACCCTCGCCGATAGGCACACCGTACGGGTTGTTGCCCGTAACCTGCTCCAGATAATCCTTATACTTCTCAACATAAGGACGCAGACGCTCCTTATAAGCGGCATCCATATGAGGTATGGCATCCATGGCTGTACGGATGGTATTGTTCACGTTACGGTCCAAAGCCTGCCATATCTGCTGCTCAAACTGCTCAATGTATGATTTCTCACCGGTTGCCACATAAAGCTGCAGGTTTGTAGCCAGATTTCCACCGCCTCCACGGTTGCCGCCACCAAAGTTCTGGCCGCCCTGACGTCCGCGCATACCTGCTCCACGCTGGCTCATTAGTTTGGTAGCCTCCTCCTGGAGTCTCTTGGACTGCTTGAGGCATCGGGCCGACAGATTGTCGTTATAGCCCTTGAGTACGCGGCTGGCTGCTGCGAACATATTGGCTGCGTTGATATCGGAGTTCAGGTTGCGGTTGGTGAAAGCCCACATGTCATCAGGGGTACCGCTGCGCTTGCCATCGGCCGATTTCACATACTTGGGCAGGCTGGGATCATAATGCAGACCGTCTGTGATGGCGGCTGCATCGCCCAGATGATGGTAGTTGTCCAGGACTGAGTTGGACAGGGTCTGTGACATAAAGCCGATGTTCTCGGCCTGAGCCAGCAGGTTCAGGACGCCGTGCTCAATGTACTGCAGCAGGTCAGGTTTGCCGTCGGGACGGTGCAGGTCAACGTAACGCTGCTCCTCGCTTACGAATGTCTCGTCACGCATGGGGTGGAACAGTTCCCAGGCGGCCACCATGTTCTGTACCACGCTGATATTTGATCCGGTCTCGATGTCAAAGTCGCCGGCATCAAAGTAACCGCCCACATTCAGGCCGGGGATAAGCTCATAGGGCTTGTACTTGGTATTGGTCTGTGCGCCCTGTGAGTGCAGGTCAAAGTGGTCGCTCTGCGGAGCCTGCAGATAACCCTCCTTGAACGGCTCGCCGTGCCAGATGCGGTAGCCCTCGTTTACGGTCATGTGATTCATATGGATGGGAATCCATACATCGCTGGTGGCATCGGTTATCCACTTATAGACTGTCTTGTCTATTATGAAGTTGCCGGTCTCATAATCACCGTACTTGATGTAGTAGACACCGGGTTCGCTGACATCGGTAAAGTCAAACTTGGCATAGTTGTACTTGTAGTACTCGCCCCATACAGAAACGGGACCCGTGAATACGCACTTCTCGTTACCGTTATCCTCTATCCTGTAGATAGATGCCTTTTCCAAGGGCTTGTCATTCTTGTCCAGTTCAATCACGGCTACCTTGGGCTGCGAAGGAACGTATCCAACCTGCGAGAAGCCGATATTCGGCTCGCGGATCCATCCGGGAACCGAGTTGGGTTCAACCAGCCATGTAACCACCTTTCCGGTCTTGCCGGCAGGCAGTACGGAACGCAGTACGAACCATCCGTTCTGGGCCAGCATACGGCCATCGTAGAGTTCCAGCACGGCGTCATCGGAACTGATCTTAATCATGCGCTCAGGTGCATCGGGCGCAACTATGATACTGTGACCGCTCTCCAGAGGTAGCGGATCAACAAACTGGCCGGTACCTCGGTCATCGTAGGTACGGAATCCCTTGAACTGACGGGGTTTCTCATCATTTGAAACCGCCTGGGTCTCACTTACCGCATAACGCGGGAAACGGTTGGGACGGCCGTCCATAAGGTAGGTCTTGCCCCAGTACTGTGAAGGCAGGAACTCCAGGTTGAAACCGGCCTTTCCGGCCAGGAACTCAGGTACGGGATTGTCCAGATAAACCGCAATCTCAACGGCCTTGCCCTTGGCTGTTACAACTACGCGTGAATCAAATTCGTAGTCGGTATAACGCATGGTAACCTCGATTGAGTTGTTAAGCGTATCAACCGTACGTGAAGGTGATGCAGGAACCAGGTCCCACTGCTCGGGGGTCTTGTTCAGACGAACCGCTCCACCCTGAACGGTACGCACACCGTGGTGGATAATCTCAATTCCGGAGTTTTTCTCATCATTGAAACCGCCTGAGAAAGTATTGCTGAATACCAGAACGTTCACTCCTCTGGTCTCAAAATAACCCAGGTCATTCAGTTTAAGGTCAGCTGCCTCTTGGGGTGCCCTGTCACACGCGGCTAACGACAGAGCCGCCAATCCGATAAGTAATAGGGATTTTCTCATATATGGCAATGATTAGTAGTTAATTGACTTGACCGCTAATATATATAAAAAGTAAAACAGTACAAAAAAATGATACAAAAGGGGTCTGTCCCCAATTGTATCATTTGTACCTTTGCGGCCGATATGAACAAACTGGTGATTTTTGATTTGGACGGCACGCTGCTCAATACCATTGCTGATCTGGCAGCGGGTGTGAACCACACTCTTGCCGCACATGACCTGCCGCAGCATACCATCGATGAATACACGCTGATGGTGGGCAACGGAATGCGAAAACTGGTGATTCGCGCACTGCCCGGGGAACTTGCGGTCGATGACGCTTTCGTAGACAGCATACTTGCTGAATTCCTTAATTATTACGCTGATCACATAGATGTTCATACCAAGCCGTATCCGGGAATCCCGGAACTCATAAGCACCCTTTCCGCACAGGGTTACAGACTGGCCGTGGCATCCAACAAGATCCAGGCCGGAGCCGAAAAACTGATACAGGAATTCTTTCCGGGCATACCGTTTGTGGCAGTGATGGGCAACAGCCCACTCTACCCGCTCAAGCCCGATGCCGCAGTAGTGGAATACATAATGGACAAGGCCGGAACCGACCGCGCCCACACCGTAATGATAGGTGATTCAGGGACCGATATCCAGACCGCCCGTAACGCCGGCATCCCCGTGATAGCCGTAAGCTGGGGCTTCCGTCCCCGCCACGAACTCACTGTCGCCGACTTTGTAGCCGACAGCACAGATCAGATTCAACGTATTTTGGAAAGGAGCGATTCCAACGCCTGATTGCGCTGGGCCTCAAACTTTGCCGCCTGAGCCGTACCTGCATTCAGGATACGGTGCTGCATCATACCGCGAACCTTTTCGGCCTCGGCCAATAAAGGACGGTCGCTGTCTGCCAGCACAAAATCCATAAAACGCTCAAAAATGTAATCGGCTGCCTGGGCCGACGGGTGCATCATGTCATCGGCATAGAATCGGTAGTCACGGAGTTCATCCATCAGGATCTCGTATGCCGGGAAGTAATGCGCGTTGGGGTATCGGTTAACCAGTTTCTCTATACCCAGATGCAGCGTTGCCTTACTCAGGGTGTTGGCGTGCAGACCGTCTGAGAGGTGACGCACGGGACTTACCGTGAATATCCACTGGCGCTGCGGACGTGCTGCCACATACTGACTCAGCGCATCATATACCTGATCGGCATCAATCATGGTACGCTCAAAACGGTCGGCCGGCAGCTTGTGACAGTTTGCCACCACATTGCCTGACTCCTTATCGGTGTAAATGAAAGCCGTACCCAGAGTAACCACCACCCAGCCCTCGCGGTAATAGAAGTCCGATGCATCCGCAAGCACACGGTTAGCGTTGTCCAGGAACTCCTGCACAGTGGGTCTGGCCATGCTGCCGTGATGGTGAAAAGAGCAGAATCCACCGCTGGTTTCAATCACATCCTCGGGGATAAAACTGCACTGCTCGGCATTGATTCCGTAGCCCTCAAGAAGACCCAGACAGTCTGATATAGAGCAAGGATTGAACAGCACCCCGAACGGATTCACCCGCGTATCAAAATAACGCTCCGTGCATCGGCGCCCTATCTCATCGGCAAAGCACGAGCCCACAAACAGGATGCTGTCCCTGTAGGTCAGCCTCCCCTCCAGCGGTTTGATTTCAACGGGTGTATAGAGTTTCATTTTATACCTTTATATTCTTCACAAACTTTATGGTAAGACTCCAGGTTGCCGATGTCGTAGCGGCGGCCGGGCATCTCCATCGCGTAGACGGGAGTCTGGGTGCAGAGCCAGGCAATATAACTGCCGGGGGCATCGGTTCCGCAACCGGCTGCTATGCCTGCGGGCACCAGTCGGGCATCGGCCTTGGTATAGAAGTAGAACGGCGGGCAGCACCAGTTGGACTTGGGCTTTGCCGGTTTCTCTTCCATTCCTATAATACGGTCATCGGGCGCAACCTCAACTACTCCGCACTTGGTAAGACGTTTTGAATCCGCCTCGTAGTAACGCATTATACAGGATGTCTGCTTGGAGTGAGCGTAACGCACAAACTTCTGCAGGCTGAAATCCAGCACGTTGTCACCGGCTATCACCAGCATATCATCGTCCAAATGCAGCTTGTCAATGGCAAACTGTATGTCACGTACAGCACCCAGACGGGTCTCATTGGTGCTGGTTCCGTCATCCACAACAGTAATGTTTACGCTCTTGCTCTGAGCCCACTCTTCAAAATGGTGTGCGAACTTGTGGTTTGAAATAACCACGTATTCATCGACCAATCCCGCACCCTCAATATCATCGATGAGCCAGTCAAGGATAGTCTTGTCACCAACTTTAAGAAGCGGCTTGGGGAAATTCTCGGTAAGCGGATACAACCTGGTTGCATAACCCGCAGCAAGTATCAGGCACTTCATAGTTTCAGACCGTCGGCCGAGTGGCAGATAGTTGCCATATATTTGCCCTCAAGTGCGGGGAATGCCTTGAGGTACTCCTTTGAAACCTTGTCGATAATGCTCTCACGGTAAGCGGGATCAATCAGCGCCATGCAGCAGCCCTTGAATCCGGCTCCGCTGAAACGGCCTCCGTAGATTCCGTCGGTACGGGTCATGATATCGTACAGTGTCTTGAGTTCGGGCGAACCTGTCTCCCAGTTGTAGATTGATGAGTTACCCGACTGGAAACTCAATCGGCCGTACTCCTCGATATCACCCTTACGCCAGGCCTCGGCTCCGGCTATCACACGCTCCTGCTCAGTGTACCAGTGCTCGGCACGCTTGCGCCAGTTATCGGGCAGGCGGTCCTTGTATGTATCGTACACATCGCGCGGAACCATGCGGAAATAGGTCTCACCGAACTTGCCGTACTCCATACCTGCATAAGCCAAAAGGGCGTATGCGGCACTTCGGCACTCATCGACCCTCATATTGAACTTGCTGCCTGCCAGCGTACGCTCCACACCGCTAAAGAAAATTGCAATTTCATACGGTTTCATCGAAGGTTTTGTAGGAATCAGCTCGTATGTATCGTCCTTTGTGTCCAGATACAGCAGATGGTCCTTCCTGGAATACATCTCGCAACTCTGGTCCAACTTACCGCTGCTTACGCCAACGTAATTGTTCTCGGACGCCATTGCAATGGTAATCATCTCAAGGGCTGAAAGCTGAATATTGTTCACCTTACACAGGGCCGACAGGAACACCAGACATACGGCGGCCGATGAAGACAGACCGCCAATGGGAAGCGTACCCTCAATCACACCGCAAAGTCCGGTGGAAAGGGTATAACGCTGAGCCAGGGCGATGGTCACACCGCGCAGATAATCGGCCCAGTCATTCTGCTTGACATCGGCAATCTCACGGATATGGAACTGCGCGCGCTTGTCAAACTGCAGCGACTGAAGTTCTATCACTCCGTTCTGTTTTGAACTGTAGGCAAAGTATATGCCCCGGTCTATCGCCAAACCGGTTATCCTACCCAGCTGATGGTCCACATGAGCACCTATAGGGCATATGCGGTACGGGCAGAACGCCACGTCCTCAGGGTCCTTTCTGTAAGTCTCTCTAAATATCTCCTCACACTTCATAATCAAAATCCGTTAGGGTTCTGTTTTTGCCAGTTCCAGCTGTCACGCACCATCTCGTCTAGTCCGAACTCAGCCTTCCAGCCCAACTCCCGCTCTGCTTTGGAGGGGTCGCTGTAGCAGGTGGCAATATCGCCCGGACGGCGGGGCTTGATGCTGTACGGAACCTTTACGCCGTTTACTCTCTCAAATGCCTTTACCACATCCAGCACCGAGTATCCGTGACCGGTACCAAGGTTGTAAAGTCCCAGGCCGCACTTACGCTCAATGGCCTTGAGGGCGCACACATGTCCGCGGGCCAGATCCACCACATGTATATAATCTCGCACGCCTGTGCCGTCGGGGGTATCGTAGTCATTGCCGAAAACGCCCAATTCATCGCGTTTTCCAACCGCCACCTGTGTCACGTAAGGCATCAGGTTGTTGGGTATTCCGTTGGGATTCTCGCCTATCAAGCCGCTGGGATGTGCACCTATCGGGTTGAAGTAACGCAGCAACACCACGTTCCACTCCTTATCGGCATATTGCATATCGGTCAACACCTGCTCCAGCATGCTCTTGGTCCAGCCGTAGGGGTTGGTGCAGACGCCCTTGGGGCACTCCTCGGTGATGGGGATTATCTGCGGGTTGCCGTAAACGGTTGCGCTCGATGAAAAGATGATATTCTTTACACCGTGGTCGCGCATAGCCTCAACCAGCACCAGCGTGCCGCTTATGTTGTTCTCATAATACTCTATGGGCTTGCTAACCGACTCTCCCACGGCCTTGAGTCCGGCAAAATGTATGCAGGCGTCAAACCTGTACTGCTCCAACACGCTGTCCAGTCCCTTGCGGTCGCGGATATCGACCTTATGGAACGGTATCTCTGTGCCGCCCAGAATCTTGGACACACGTCTCAGACTCTCCGGGTTGGAGTTACTCAGATTGTCAACCACTACAGCAGTATGACCTGCCTTATAAAGTTCAATAATTGTGTGTGAGCCGATAAAACCGGCGCCACCTGTTACCAGTATATTCATTTACCAATATTTTTCCTCTCTACAGTCCAGTCGGGGCGCTGCTCCAGTCCGCTGGGGCTGCCCACGAGCATCTTCTGTGCATCCTTGTCACCCTTGAGCTGCCACTCAAGCCAAGCCAGCGCTGCAATTGAGAACTCACCGCCGTGGGGCTGGCCATATGTGCCGCCGTGACCTACAGGATAGTTCACTGCAATTGCCGGAACATGATCAATCTGCTTGAAGTCATCCATACCGTTCTCATATGCAATGTCGGTGGGACCGCCCAGCAGATACATCACGGGAGTGTGAATCTTCTTGAGGTCCTCCTTTGCGGGCATCGGCATACCGGGAACTGCACCTGACGGGTCGATGAATGATCCGCTGTTGCATATCATGATTGCCTTGAGTCGGGCATCGGCCGCATTTACAAGCGTCTGCAGACCGCCGCATGACATACCTGCAGCAGCAATGTTCTTTACGTCCAGCTTGTTGTAATAGGGACTGTTCTTATCGGCGTTCTGAGCTATTGCCCAGTCAAGTCCCTCAATCTGCTGCTCGGATTTGGACTGTGCGCCGCGGTAACGCTCACCCTCAGCCGGCCAGTAACCTATTGCTACTACAAGGAATCCGTGCGATGCAATCTCGCTCAGGAAATTCTGATGCTCCCAAGGTGAGTTGGTGCAGGCGCCGTTACCCCAAACCAGTATGGGCAGCGGGTTCTTCTTGCCAAACTTGCTCAGATCTGCCGGACGGAAAATGGTATGTGCCTCCAGACTGGGCTCCTCAACCATTATTGCCTTGTAAGGGCCTGTTCCGCCGTCCTCAACCACGCGGTTCTTAGTATATGTCTCCTGAGCATTCAAGCCCATA
>JAFXMB010000049.1 GCA_017530735.1 Bacteroidaceae bacterium
CACAGGCAGCTCTTGACAATGCAAAAACACTGATTGACAGCAATGGAAGATGAAATGATATTCGGCATACGTGCCGTGATTGAAGCAGTTCAGGCAGGTAAGGAGATTGACCGCCTTCTCATAAAGAAAGACATGCAGGGAGACCTCTCAAAAGAACTCTTTGCAGCCATCAAAGGATTGGATATTCCCGTCCAGAGAGTTCCCGTGGAGCGTCTTAACCGCATTACCCGCAAGAACCACCAGGGCGTGATTGCCTTCACCACCCAGATAACCTACCAGCATGTAGAGGATCTGGTCCCCATGCTCTTTGAAGAGGGCAAGGATCCCTTCTTCGTACTTCTGGACGGCGTGACCGATGTCCGCAACTTCGGAGCCATTGCCCGCACGGCCGAGTGCGCCGGCGTGGATGCCATCATCATCCCCTCCAAGGGCAGCGTAAGCGTGAATGCCGATGCCATCAAGACATCGGCCGGAGCATTGCATACCCTGCCCGTCTGCCGCGAGAATCAGATAAGTTCTACCATCAAATATCTCAAAAACTGCGGAATCCGCATTGTAGGAGCCACCGAGAAGGGTGACAAGGACTACACCAAGGGTGATTACCGCGGTCCCGTATGCCTTATCATGGGAGCCGAGGACAAAGGCATCCCTCAGGAACATCTGGCACTCTGTGACGAATGGGCACGCATTCCCATCCTGGGCAAGATAGAATCACTGAACGTATCGGTTGCCGCAGGTGTCCTCATGTACGAAATCGTCAAGCAGAGACTCTGACAATTTGTCGCAAAACAGCGTTTGGTCTGTTTGTTGCGTGTCATTCCATAGAAATAAAAACTTAAGACTATGGAATACAACCAGAACAATCAGAACAAACCGCAGAACCTTGAGCAGTTCGCCATCAATCTGAATGAGCGGGCGCGTAAGGGCAAGCTCGATCCGGTCATAGGCCGTGACGAGGAGATAAGGCGTGTCTTGCAGATTCTGAGCCGCCGAACCAAGAACAATCCTATCCTGATAGGTGAACCGGGAACCGGTAAGACCGCCATAATAGAGGGTCTCGCCCAGCGTATCGTGCGCGGCGACGTACCTGAGAACCTTAAATCCAAGACCGTCTATTCACTTGACATGGGCGCGCTCGTAGCAGGCGCCAAGTACAAGGGTGAATTCGAGGAGCGTCTTAAAGGCGTAATTAATGAGGTGATACAGTCCGACGGCAGTTTCATCCTCTTCATAGATGAGATTCACACTCTGGTAGGTGCCGGAGCCGGTGAGGGCGCCATGGATGCCGCAAACATCCTCAAACCCGCCCTGGCCCGCGGTGACCTGCGCGCCATAGGTGCCACCACCCTGAACGAGTATCAGAAATACTTTGAGAAGGACAAGGCACTGGAACGCCGGTTCCAGACCGTCATGGTCGACGAACCCGATGTTCAGAGCTCAATCTCAATACTGCGTGGACTTAAGGAGCGTTATGAGAACCACCACAAGGTGCGTATCATGGATGAGGCCGTAATAGCCGCCGTGGAACTCTCAAACCGTTACATAACCGACCGTTTCCTGCCCGATAAGGCCATAGACCTTATGGATGAGGCAGCAGCCAAACTGCGTATGGAGCGTAACTCCGTCCCCGAGGAACTGGATGAGATAACCCGCCGGCTCAAGCAACTTGAGATAGAGCGTGCCGCCATCAAGCGTGAGAACGACACAGTAAAACTCAAGCAACTCAATGCTGAGATTGAGGAACTCCAGAAACAGGAAAAGGATATTCGCGGCAAATGGGAGTCCGAGAAAGCCCTGGTAAGCAAGATCCAGCAGGACAAGCAGAGAATAGAGCAACTCAAGATAGAGGCCGACAACGCCGAGCGTGACGGCAACTACGGCCGCGTAGCCGAAATCCGTTACGGCAAACTCAAGGAGTTGGAGGCCGATATCGCCAAAATACAGGAGGAACTCCACTCCAGGCAGGGTGACAGCGCCCTTGTAAAAGAGGAGGTTACCGCCGATGACATAGCCGAAGTGGTATCCCGCTGGACAGGCATACCTGTAAACCGTATGCTGGAGAGCGAGCGCGAGAAACTGCTGCACCTTGAAGAGGAACTGCACAAACGTGTAGTCGGCCAGGAGGAGGCCATAAGCGCTGTAGCCAACGCAGTACGCCGCAGCCGTGCCGGACTGCAGGATCCCAAACGTCCTATTGGCAGTTTCATATTCCTGGGTACTACCGGCGTAGGTAAGACAGAACTTGCCAAGGCTCTGGCCGAATACCTGTTCAATGATGAGAAACTCATGACCCGAATAGATATGAGTGAATACCAGGAGAAGTTCTCAGTGACACGTCTTATCGGAGCCCCTCCCGGATACGTAGGTTATGACGAGGGCGGCCAGTTGACTGAGGCAGTACGCCGCAAGCCCTACTCCGTCGTTCTGTTTGATGAGATAGAGAAGGCTCATCCCGACGTATTCAACATTCTGCTGCAGGTACTGGATGACGGCCGTCTGACCGATAATAAAGGCCGTACGGTCAATTTCAAAAACACCATAATAATCATGACCAGCAATCTGGGAAGTGATTACATACGTGAGAAATCGGCACAGATAGGACAAACCGATGCCCAGCGTCAGGAGTGGCTTGACGAGACACGCAAGCATCTGCTTGAAATGCTTAAGCAGACCATCCGCCCGGAGTTCCTGAACCGAATAGATGAAACAGTGGTATTCATGCCTCTGCGTGAATCAGAGATCCGACAGATAGTAAAACTGCAGACAGATGGCGTATGCCGCATGCTTGCCGAAAACGGAATAAATCTGACAATAGACGAATCGGCCGTTGACCTTATATCAAAAGCCGGATATGATCCTGAATTCGGTGCACGCCCTGTGAAACGTGCATTGCAGACACTGCTGCTCAACAACCTCTCTACGATGATACTTTCGGGCCAGGTGGACCGCAGCAAGCCTGTAACGGCTACAGCCAGGGATGGAGAACTGATTTTCAGCTGATTATAAAAAACGTCCCCGCGTGACTACAATCAAATCACGCGGGGATCGTTTTCTATCAATTATTGGAAAAGGTATAAGATTAAATAATTTTTTATCGTCTTTTGCTGTGACAAAATTACTTACCAAATTATTCATGACTTTATTAATTGTTCCCAAATTGATTAATTATTGTTCCATGCCAATGGCTGAAACAGCAAATTCACATTTTTTAAAGAACAGCCCATTCTGAATGGCATTTTTTTCTAAATAAAACGGGATACTATTAAGGTGGTATCAAAAAATCAATTACCTTTGCAACCGCAAAAGCAAATGGTACCTTGACCGAGCGGCTAGGTATCGGTCTGCAAAACCGAGTACGGCGGTTCGAGTCCGCCAGGTACCTCCAGGTAAAAAGTCTGACCCAAATGGGCCAGACTTTTTATCTGAAGGTACCTAGAGGCCTTATTTTATTATAACTTTGCGTCACATTTTTAGATTATGACTGCTAAAGCTGTTGTTCGATCGATGCGACTTAGAACTCTTCCTCTATCTACTGCTGGAATTGTTCTTGGTATTTTTATGGCTTGTAAGGGACATCAGGTTTCTTGGTATGTAATCCTTTTGACTATACTGACAACTATCTCTTTGCAGATTCTTTCAAATATGTCGAATGAGTTGGGAGACTTTCTCAGCGGCGTGGACGGAGAAGGACGCGAAGGACCCCAATACAGCATGAATGAAGGAGGACTTACAGAGGATGAGATGCGTTCCTGTATCAGGATTATGGTCCTGGCATGCATGATCCTGGGACTGGGAATGATAAGAGCGTCATTCAAGACCATTCTCTGCATACAATCCGAATGCCTTGTAATTCTGGGAGCCGCAGCCATATGGGCGGCAATGCACTACACACTTGGCAAAAAGCCTTACGGCTACCGCGGTCTTGGCGATGTATTCGTATTCATTTTCTTCGGACTTGTTCCGGTTGTCGGCGGATATTTCGTATGCTCACACCAGATAGATTTCAGCACCCTTATTCCGGGAGCAGCCATCGGCCTGTTCAGCGTAGGAGTCCTGAACGTGAACAACATACGCGATATGAAATCAGATGCAGCCAACCGTGTTACAGTCCCCCTGAAACTGGGAGAACACAGGGCCAAGATATACCACACGATACTGATAACAGGCGGATGGGTGCTCATGCTCCTTTACACAGTTCTGTTTACCGCCGGCTGGACACCATACCTTTTTATAATCACGCTCCCACTCTATGCAAAGCATCTTGCCGGAGTCTGGAAACGCTCCGGACGGGAACTTGACCCGATGCTGCCCATGCTGGTAATTTCAACATTCATCTTTGCCCTGCTTGCAGGCACAGGTTACATTCTGCAATAATTATGCCCAAGAAAGAAGGAATACGCGAACTTTTTGACGACATTGCGGTCAAGTACGACCGTTTCAACCATATCTCATCATTCGGAGCCGACCGCTCATGGCGCCGCAAGGCCGTTCGCGCCATTGCCGATACAGACCGGCCCATTGAGGTCCTGGATGTGGCCACCGGCACCGCCGATTTCGCCATCGCGGTATCCAGAAAAGCAGCCCCCGGCTCACATATCACAGGAATTGACCTCTCTGAAGGCATGCTTGAGGTCGGAAAGACCAAATGCCAGGGATTGCCCATCGGCCTTGAAACAGGAGATGCCGAGAACCTGCGTTTTGCCGACGGTACGTTTGACCGCGTCTGCGTGGCATTCGGAGTAAGGAATTTTGAAAACCTCATGAAGGGCCTCAAGGAGATGCACAGGGTTCTCAAGCCCGGAGGAAAACTCGTCATCCTGGAACTATCCTACCCCAAGAACCGCCTGATATTCAGTTTCTACAAGTTCTACTCGCTTAAGATTCTGCCCAGAATAGGCGCATCAATGACAGGCAACACCGGCGCCTTCACATATCTTCCGGATTCAATCCTAAAGTTCCCGCTGCCGGAAAAATTCCTGCCCATGCTCAAGGAGGCCGGCTACTCCCAGGCCAGCGCACGCCAGTTCATGTTCGGCGTCTGCCGCATGTATTGCGCCATAAAATAGTGCCTCAAAGATAACGGACCTACTTTTTTTATATATTCGCAATCTGAAAGCATAACTAAAAAATTTAAAAATAAAATGAGATTACAGACCTTATCTTTAGCCATTGGTGCTTTATTAACTGTTTGCCTGACCGGATGTGAAAAGAAAGACAAAGAAGCCATTTCCATGGATGATGTCAACAAAGGCATTATTACCGTTCCCGGAAAGGACGGCAAGGAATACCAGGTAGTTGACCTTGGAATAGGCGTATATTTTGCAACATGCAACATAGGTGCCACCAGTCCGGAACAGCCCGGATTAATGTTTGCATGGGGAGAACTCCAGCCCAAGGAATATTACCGCTGGACCAACTACGCATGGAACAAGGAGAACGAGCCGTCGGCCGATCTAACCAAATACGCAACCAGAGATTCAACAAAGCTTGAAAAAGCCGATGACGCCGCCGCATTCATAATGGGCGAAGACTGGGCCATTCCCAGAGAAGCGGATTTCAAGAAACTGTTCACCAAAAAGAACTGCACCTCAAAATACTGCAAGCTGAACGGTGAAGGAGGTTTCCTCTTTACCAGCGTTGTAAAAGGATATGAGGGCAACAGCGTCTTCTTCCCTCTTTCAGGCAAAATTGACGGTGATGATTACAAATTCTTCAAGCAGTACGGATGGTTCTGGTGCAACTCACTCTACACAAATCCCGAGAACCAGAAGCTGGACCTCAAAAGCGGCAGTACAATGCGCATTCAGCACACTGACGGCGTAGAGAACCACACCATCGAAGGTATGCAGCGCAGCCAGGGTATTCCAATCCGCCCCGTATACAAAGGCGAAATATAATTTAACGCAAAATCATACGCAAAATATACACAATTTACTACTTTTGCGGCCGATTTAAAGAACTACGGAAATGGAAATGAACATAAAGGAGATAGCAGGAGCTTTCGTTGTGCTGTTCGCTATTCTGGATATAACCGGGTCAATACCCATCATCATTGACCTGCAGCACAAGACGGGTAAGGTTCCCGCCTTGAAGGTTACCCTTATATCCTGGATCCTGCTTACCATCATCTATTTCCTGGGTGACGGTGTCCTTTCGCTGTTCGGTGTCGATGTAGAGTCATTCGCCGTGGCCGGTTCAATAATAATACTCGCCATAGGCTTTGAAATGACGTTTGACATCACCATTTTCAAATATGACGCCGGTCCCAAAGAGGTTTCATCATTTGTTCCGCTGGTGTTCCCGCTCATAGTAGGAGCCGGTTCGTTCACTACCCTGCTGTCACTGAAGGCCGAATATGCCGCCATCAACATTATGATAGCCCTGTTCCTGAACATGGTTTTCATATTCTTTGTACTCAAATCCATTGACCGCATCGAGAAGATTCTCGGTCCCGGGCTGATATATGTGCTGCGCAAATTCTTCGGAATAATCCTTCTTGCCATAGCAGTAAAACTGTTTGTCAGCAATATAGGTCACCTGATAGGTTGAGACACACCTGGCAAAGCATAAGGCGGCTCCTTTCAGGGGTCGCCTTTTTGTTGATAAATAATAACATGTGCCATATCCCGGATACGCAATAATTGGGTAACTTTGCACCATATTTAAAAACAAGGAATGATAGAAAAGCACCTCGTCCTTAATGATGCAGACCCCGCAGTGTTCTACGGAGTCAACAATACAAATCTGCAGTTGCTCAAGGCTCTGTTCCCCAAGCTCCGCATAGTGGCCCGCGGCAATGTGATCCGCGTCATGGGCGATGAGGACGAGACCTCACGCTTTGAGCAGGCTGTACGCCAGATTGAGATGTACTGCGCCAAGTACAACTCACTCAAAGAAGAGGTTATAGTTGACATTGTAAACGGCGATGAGCCCAACGGCGAGAAGAGTTCTGACGTAATCCTGTTCGGAGTTACCGGACGCCCCATCATGCCCCGCAGCGTCAACCAGAAGAAACTGGTGACTGATTATGCCGACCATGACATGCTCTTTGCCATCGGCCCTGCCGGATCCGGAAAAACATATACAGCCATCGCACTGGCAGTACGTGCTCTCAAGAACAAGGAGGTAAAGCGTATAGTGCTGTGCCGTCCTGCCGTTGAGGCCGGTGAGAAACTGGGATTCCTGCCCGGCGATATGCGTGAAAAGATTGATCCGTTCCTGCAGCCCCTTTATGACGCTCTCCAGGATATGATTCCCACGGCCAAACTGAAGGAGTACATGGACCTGAACATAATACAGATTGCGCCTCTGGCATTCATGCGCGGCCGTACCCTCAACGATGCGGTTGTCATATTGGACGAGGCTCAGAACACCACCCCGCAGCAGATCAAGATGTTCCTTACCCGCATGGGCTGGAACACCAAGATGATTGTAACGGGTGACCTGACGCAGATAGACCTTCCGCCCACACAGATATCGGGTCTGGTCCAGGCGCTTGACGTTCTGGAGGGAATTGAAGGTTTGAGCATCATCCGCATGACCAAGAAGGATATCGTACGTCATAAACTGGTTACCCGTGTAGTAGACGCTTATGACCGATACGAGCAGGCACACAAGACAGATAAAAGAACCAAAAAACAAAATAGCAATGAGTAACGCACTTACAAGAACCGACTTCAACTTCAAAGGACAGAAGAGTGTTTATCACGGTAAAGTCCGTGACGTGTATAACATTGACGACGACCTGATGGTAATGGTTGCCACTGACCGTATATCGGCCTTTGACGTTATCCTGCCCAAGGGTATCCCCTTCAAGGGCCAGGTGCTCAACCAGATTGCAGCCAAGTTCCTGGACGCTACCGCAGACATCTGCCCCAACTGGAAACTGGCTACTCCCGATCCTATGGTTACCGTAGGTCTTAAGTGTGAGGGGTTCCGCGTTGAGATGATTATCCGCGGCTATCTGACCGGTTCAGCATGGCGTGACTACAAGAACGGCTGCCGTAACCTTTGCGGTAACATCCTGCCCGAGGGCATGAAGGAGAACCAGAAATTCCCCGAGCCCCTGATCACCCCTACCACCAAGGCTGAGGAGGGTCATGATGAGAACATCTCCAAGGAGGAGATCATCGCCCAGGGTCTTGTAAGCAAGGAGGATTACGAGGTTATGGAGAAGTATACCCGTGCCCTCTTCAAGCGCGGCACCGAGATCGCTGCCCAGAAGGGTCTTATCCTGGTTGATACCAAGTATGAGTTCGGCAAGCGTGACGGTAAGGTTTACCTGATCGATGAGATTCACACTCCCGACAGTTCACGTTACTTCTACGCAGACGGCTATCAGGAGAAGTTTGAGAAGGGTGAGCCCCAGAAGCAGCTCTCCAAGGAGTTTGTACGTCAGTGGCTCATAGAGCACAACTTCATGAACCAGCCCGGCCAGGTTATGCCCGAGATTACAGATGCTTACGCCGACACCGTTTCAGAGCGTTACATTGAGCTTTACGAGCACATTGTTGGCGAGAAGTTCGTTAAAGAGAGCGGCACAGACCTTGCTGCCCGCATTGAAAAGAACGTAACAGCCTGGTTGGCAAAAAGATAAATAATTGATTATGGTATTCCCTTTCCTTGTTGTTCTTACCATCATTTTTCTTGCACTGGTAAAGAACGTAAACTCCAAGCTTAACAATCCCGATGACACATCATTCGGGAGTGAAACCAGTGGCTCCCAATCAGAGGAGAATAAAGATGATGATTTCCCGCCTGTAGACGAGGTATTCCAGAACAACAAGGAACCCGAAAGGGAGTCCGAGCCCGTATTTACCCAGACTCAGGAGCCCGAGCCGGAACCCCAGCCCGAGCCCAAGCCGGAGCCAGAGCCCGTAGTTCCGCTCAAGACTTACGACAGCCTGTACGGACTGATAGGCAAGCCTCTGGCCCACTCCACATCAATGGTCCGCTTCAACAAGTTCTTCCGTGAGCAGCATATCAACGCCCACTACAACAACTATGAACTTGAGAGCATTGAGGATGTGACAAAACTGATTGAGAAATATCCCAATCTGCGCGGCTTCAACGTGACGATACCCTACAAACAGGATATCATCCCCTACCTGACCCGCCTGGACGAGACCGCACAGTCCATCGGCGCAGTCAACACCGTTAAGGTGCTTCACCGCGACGGAGGCGTTGAACTGATAGGTTACAATACTGACTGGACCGGATTCACCAAGTCATTCGGCGAACTTCTTGAGGGCCACAGCAAGGCGCTCATCCTGGGAACCGGAGGCGTATCCAAGGCCGTCAAGTACGCTCTTGACAAGATGGGAATTGAGAACAGGTTCGTATCACGCAACTCAAACTTTGAGATCATGGGCTATTATGAGCTCTCACCCTCAGTAATGGATGAGTTTGACGTGATAGTCAACTGCACTCCCATGGGTATGTGGCCCGATGTAAACCAGTGCCCCGACATTCCTTACGGATTCCTGTCCGAAAAGCACCTGCTGCTTGACGTGATAGCAAATCCCGACGAGACCATGTTCATGAAAAAGGGACGCGAGCACGGAGCCACAGCCAAAGGCGGCAAGGATATGCTTGAGCAGCAGGCTGTTGCCGCATGGGAGATTTGGGACAGAATAGGAGAATGAGAATGAAAAGAATAGCACTCGTAACAGTTCTGGTATTAGGCTGCCTGATGGCTGCCGCCAAGGTTTACAAGCCGTCCGATATCAGGCCGGTTCACCTTGAAGACAGGAACCGTTACGTATGCAACCCTGACGGAATACTCTCACAGGAGGCTGTAAACCGCATTGATGCGATATTCCGTACCATCGAGGACAGCACCGGCATCCAGACTCTCGTGGCAGTGGTACAGGACATCGACCCTGATGACTGCTTTGAATTTGCCCACCAGTTGGGTGAGACAGTCGGCGTAGGCCGTTCAAGTTCGGACAACGGTCTGGTGATACTGCTCAGCACCGGCGAGCGCTGCATACAGTTTGCCACCGGTTACGGCGTTGAGGGTGTACTGCCCGATGCCCTTTGCAAGCGTGTTCAGGAGCGTTACATGAACCGTTACTTTGCCGATGACAAATGGGATGAAGGAATGGTTGCAGGCGTCCAGGCTCTTAAGGACATTTTGCTCAAGGGTGAGTATGACGATGATGACAAGTTTGACCGGAAAGCAGTCCTTGCATCACTGTCAGTTGTGGCCGGGGTATTCTTATTCATTGCCATACTGATAATCTATATTGACCGCAGGAGCCGCAAATGCCCCAAATGCGGACATATAGCCTTGAAACAGGTAAGCGTATCGACCATCTCCAGGAAGAACGGAGTCAAGAAGGAGGCGGTAACGCTCAAATGTACGCACTGCGGTTTCATAACCAGCAGGGAACGTACATCATACTACTCTACCGGAGGTAACGGCGGAGGATCACATATGGGAGGCGGATTCGGAGGAGGCCGCGGTTTCGGTGGCGGAGGTTTCGGCGGAAGCTACGGAGGCGGACATTTTGGCGGCGGAGGTGCCGGATCACGCTTCTGAATTGAAAATTGAAAATTGAAAATTGAAACCATAATAAGATGAAAAAGAAAAGTATTTGGATTATTATTGCTGCTATTGCAGTGATCATCATTTGGGCTATCAAGGTTAACAACAGGATGGTGACAATGGAAGAGGGTGTAAACAAGGCATGGAGTAACGTAGAGAACGTTTACCAGCGTCGTGCCGACCTAATCCCCAACCTTGTAAATACAGTAAAGGGCTATGCCGCACATGAGACTTCAACCTTTGAGGCTGTAGTCAACGCACGTGCCAAGGCAACATCAATCACAGTCAATCCCGAGAACATGACTGCCGATCAGTTAAAGGAGTTCCAGAAGGCTCAGAACGAGGTAGGCGGTGCGCTTGGCCGTCTGATTGCCGTCAGCGAGGCCTATCCCGAACTCAAGGCCAACGAGAACTTCAAGGAACTGCAGGCACAGCTTGAGGGTACCGAGAACCGCATCTCTGTTGAGCGCCGCAACTTCAACGAGGCTGCAAACCAGTACAACACTTATATCCGCAAGTTCCCGCAGAGCATCATTGCAGGAATGCGCGATTTCGAGAAAAAGCCCTACTTCGAGGCTGAAGAGGGTGCAAACCAAGCTCCAAAAGTAGAATTCTGATGGAATCAAACGAACGTTATATGCTGCGTGGCGTATCCGCATCCAAGGAGGATGTGCACAACGCCATCAAGAACATTGACAAAGGTCTTTATCCCAAGGCCTTCTGTAAGATCATTCCCGATATCCTGGGCGGTGACCCCGAGTACTGCAACATAATGCACGCCGACGGTGCAGGTACTAAGTCATCACTGGCATATGCCTACTGGAAAGAGACCGGTGACCTCTCAGTATGGAAAGGCATTGCACAGGATGCGCTCATCATGAATATCGATGACCTGCTCTGCGTAGGTGCAGTCGATAACATCCTGGTAAGTTCTACCATCGGCCGTAACAAGAACATGGTACCCGGCAGCGTAATCAGTGCCATCATAAACGGTACCGATGAACTTCTGGCCGAACTCCGCGAGATGGGTGTAGGTGCATATGCCACAGGCGGTGAGACTGCCGATGTAGGTGACCTGGTACGCACCATAATCGTGGACAGCACCGTAACCTGCCGCATGAAGCGCAGTGACGTGATCAACAACGCCAATATCCGTCCCGGTGACGTGATTGTAGGTCTGGCATCTTTCGGCAAGGCCACATATGAGAAGGAGTACAACGGCGGTATGGGCAGCAACGGTCTTACCAGCGCCCGTCACGATGTATTCGGCAAGGATATCGCCAGGAAGTATCCCGAGACATATGACCACGCAGTTCCCGAGGAACTGGTTTACTCCGGCGGTCTGAACCTGACCGATACTGTCAAGGACTCACCCCTGGATGCAGGCAAACTGGTACTCTCTCCCACCCGCACCTACGCACCCGTGGTAAAGAAACTCCTGGATGCACTGCGTCCCCAGATTCACGGAATGGTACACTGCTCAGGCGGTGCACAGACCAAGATCCTGCACTTTGTAGACGGAGTACACGTAATCAAGGATAACCTCTTCCCCATCCCGCCGCTGTTCCGCACCATTCAGGAGCAGAGCAAGACAGAATGGAAGGAGATGTACAAGGTATTCAACTGCGGTCACCGCTTTGAGGTCTATCTGCCTAAGGAATACGCACAGCAGGTTATAGACATAAGCAAATCATTCGGCATAGACGCGCAGATAATAGGACGCATAGAACAGTCCGATCACACGCACCTGACAATTCACAGCGAATACGGAGTATTCGAGTATTGAATAAATGAAACGGCTGACGGATTTCCGCCAGCCGTTTATATCGATTGTTAACTTTATCCTTTATCCTTTTTATTTACCAATCGATATCTCCGCTTCCGGTCTTGACTTTCGTGATATGGTCGTATGATATGCGACCGGAGATATCACCTGAGCCTGCAACTTTTGCTGACACGCTGCCGGCATGACCACTTGCCTGTATGTCACCGCTACCTGCGACGCTTGCTGACAGAACATCGTAAATGTCAACGTTGGTTATATTCACGTCGCCTGATCCGGCTACAGTAATTGTCAGATTGTCTGCTTTCACGCGAGGTGAGTACCAGTCGCCGCTTCCGGCAACACTCACTTTGGCATCTTTTGCTTCAACACGGCCCGCCTTAAGGTATCCGGAGCCTGATACAGAAGAGTTCAAGTCGCCGCATGTGATCTTTTGAGTTACCAGGTCACCGCTTCCCGCTACTCTCAGGGCCAGTTCTCCGTCTGTAACTATATCTGATTTGCAGATTATGCTTCCGCTTCCGGCCATTGTAAGCTGGCTGATCTCAGGTGAGCCCACCCTTACTCTCAGACGTACGTTACGGTAACGTGCCGGATCAATTGAGATCTCAAGTACACCGCGCTTGACATCGGTATGGAGACGGCCAAACACCTCCTTGTCGCCCTCTACAATGACGTACATTTCATCGCATTGTTCATAATACACGTCAAACGGGCATTCATTTGATATTCCGTCAAACGGTCTTACAGTGCGCTCCTCGACATCGCAGTCAGTGAAATCGGCATTCTTGGTTGAAAGCCATACCACCTGTGCGTCAACAAGGTTGCACGAATACAAAAGTGCGCACAGCGAGTAAATCAGAAAAGATCTTGTTTTCATTTCTATAGTGTTTTGTTTTTATCAAATACACCATATAGACGAAGCAACGTCTGATTTGTTAACCTATATCCTGCAAATTATACGGAGTTTCCTGATAAACGTAGTAATTGAGCCAGTTGGCGTAGAACAGATTGGCATGTGCACGCCAGCGGTCTTTAGGTCCCTTGGCAGGATCATCATCCTTATAATAGTGCCTGGGCATCTCAATGGGAAGTCCCTTGGCAAGGTCCCTTTTATACTCATTGTCAAGGGTATACGGAGAATACTCCATATGACCTGTTATGAATATCTCCCTACCGCCGCGGGCCGATACCATAAAGACGCCGGCCTCATCGGACTCTGAAAGGAGTTTGAGTTCGGGATGTTTCAGGATATCCTCCCTGCGTACCTCCGAATGACGGCTGTGCGGGGCATAGAACTCATCGTCAAAGCCACGGAAAATAGGCAGCGGCTCATCAATTGTGGTATGCTTGAATATGCCGAACTTCTTTTCAGGCAGCGGGTACTTGGGCACGCCATAGAAATGGTACATTGCAGCCTGTGCGGCCCAGCATATATATAAGGTCGATGTCACATGGGTGCGGGCCCAATCAAAAATCTCCTTGAGCTCATCCCAGTAAGATACCTCCTCAAACTCCATCTGCTCCAGCGGGGCACCGGTCACAATGAATCCGTCAAACTTCTGGTCACGCATGCTCTCAAAAGTCTCATAGAATACCTTCATATGCTCTACTGGGGTATTCTTGGAGGTATGGCTGCGCAGTTTCATCAGCTTGAGCTCAATCTGAAGAGGTGTGTTGGAGAGCAGACGTATCAGGTCCGTCTCGGTTGTAATCTTGATGGGCATCAGGTTGAGCACCACAATGCGCAGCGGACGTATATCCTGGCTGGTGGCGCGGCTGGTGTCCATTACAAAGATATTCTCCCCTTTCAGGATCTCTATCGCAGGCAGTTTATCGGGTAATTTAAGAGGCATAACCGGACTGATTATTATAAAACCGAAATATCCACAGCCCCAATCAAGGGACTGTGAATACACCGGCAAAATTAGCTAAAACTTAAAACAACTTGGTATATAAATCATATTTTGGCAAAAGCCTGGTCAAGGTCTGCAATGATATCATCAATATGCTCAACACCGATTGAAAGACGTACTGTCGTGGGAGTGATGTGCTGCTCGGCCAACTCCTTTGAAGTCATCTGAGAGTGTGTGGTGGTGTAAGGATGTATAACAAGGCTCTTTACATCGGCCACGTTGGCCAGCAGTGAAAATATCTGCAGTGAGTCAATGAACTTCCAGGTATCCTCCTGGGTTCCGTTGACCTCGAATGTGAAGATTGAACCGCCGCCGTTCGGGAAATACTTTTGATAGAGTGAATGGTCCGGATGGTCGGGGAGTGAAGGATGGTTAACCTTGGCAACCTTGGGGTTCTTAGCCAGGTAGTCAACTACCTTGAGTGCGTTCTCAACGTGACGCTCTATGCGCAGAGGAAGTGACTCAACACCCTGCAGCAGGATCCATGCGTTGAAGGGGCTGATGGCTGCACCGGTGTCACGCAGGATGACGGCGCGGATACGGGTTACGAATGCGGCTGCACCGGCTACATCGGCAAATACTGCACCGTGGTATGAGGGATCAGGCTTGGCAAGTGTGGGATACTTGTCGGGGTTGGCCTTCCAGTTGAAAGTACCGCCGTCAACGATAACGCCACCCAGTGATGAGCCGTGACCGCCGATGAACTTGGTTGCGGAATGAACCACGATGTCTGCTCCGTGCTCCAACGGACGGATAAGTATGGGAGCGAATGTGTTATCCACGATAAATACGATGCCGTGCTTGTGAGCGATGGCTGCTACAGCCTCCAGATTGGTAACATCACTGTTGGGGTTACCGAATGTCTCGGCATAGATTGCCTTGGTGTTGGGGCGGATGGCTGCCTCAAGAGCCTCCAGGTCATTCACCTTAACTATGGTGTTGCTGATGCCCTGGGTTGAAAGTGTGTGTGTTATCAGGTTGAATGAACCGCCGTACAGGTTATCGGCTGCCACGATGTGGTCACCGGCCTGAGCAATGTTCTGCAGAGCGTATGTTACTGCGGCTGCACCCGATGCAACTGCCAGACCGGCTACACCACCCTCAAGAGCGGCAATGCGCTTCTCAAGTACATCCTGTGTGGAGTTGGTCAGACGGCCATAGATGTTACCGGCATCACGCAGACCAAAACGGTCGGCAGCATGCTGTGAGTTGCGGAACACATAAGATGTGGTCTGATAGATAGGTACTGCGCGTGCATCGGACGCGGGATCGGGCTGCTCCTGGCCTACATGAAGTGCCAGAGTCTCAAGATGAAGTTTGTTGTTTGCCATAGTTGTATATTTTTATTTGTTCGTTATCGTTTTGTTCTTTTGTCGATGCAAAGTTACGACCGATAGAAAATTCCACCAAACACATTGCATTATTAAGGAAAAACTTCCTACCTTTGCGCAAATTCAAAGAAAATAAACCAACAAAAACAACAATAAACTATGGAAAAGGAGAATATTTCAACTATGATTGAGCCCAAAGCCGGTGAACTGGATGCCACAGACATCAAGATCCTGACTTGCCTGCAGGACAATTCACGCCTTACTACCAAGGAATTAGCCGCCAAGGTACACCTGTCCACCACCCCGGTATTCGAGCGCCAGAAACGTCTGGAGCGCGAGGGCTATATCAAGAAGTATATAGCAGTGCTGGACCCCGAGAAACTCAACCTGGGATTCGTAGTGTTCTGCTGCGTCAAGCTGCGTGAAATGACCCGCGATACCGCCCACAGCTTTGAGGAGGCCGCCCGCAACATGAAAGAGGTGGCAGAATGCTACAACATCTCCGGAGAATTCGACTACCTGCTCAAGGTCTACTGCCCCGATATGCGCTCCTACAAGGAGTTCATCATGAACGTCCTGGGCACCACCGATACCGTGGGCTCCATCCAGTCCATGTTCGTTATGAGTCCCATCAAAAAAACCTTCGGCCTCTCTATATAACAAGGAAATTTGGGGTTATTGACGTCAAAACTACGCGCTTCGCGCTATCCCTCCCATCCCCAATAAGACGCTCTGAAAGGCATGAGTAAACTCCTACCTTCCAGAGCATCTTCTTGAGCACGGGCCCCTCCCGTTCACAAGCCCACGGGCGGCCATGGTTTTGCCTGCCAATAACCCCAAATTTCTGAAAAAACCTCGATCCTTTCGGACCGAGGTTTTTTCTTTGCTGAATCACTTCTTTGGAATAGCTGCGAGAACTGCTTTGAGGTAGTCCCAGACCTTTTGAACGGAGGGGATGTAGCAACGCTCATCAGGTGAATGCGGGCTCATGAGTGTGGGTCCGAACGATACCATATCCCAGTTGGGGTATGCTCCGCTCAGGATACCGCACTCCAGGCCGGCATGGATAGCCATAACCTTGGGCTCGGTGCCGAACATCTTCTGATACTCCTGCTTCATAACGTGCAAAATGGGTGATGCGGCATTGGGTGCCCAACCTGAATAGCCGCCGGTAAGTTCAATCCTGCAACCGGCCAGTTCAGCAACGCTGCGAACGCGCAGAGCCAGAAGTTCCTTGGCGCTGTCTACCGAGCTGCGCAGCAGGTTACCGATAAAGAACTCACCCTTATAGATCTTGACCATAGCCATGTTGTTGGATGTCTCAACAAGACCCGGCATCTGGTCACTCATACGCTCCACACCGTCCGGGCAAGCCAGGATAGCCTGAATATAACGCAGTGCAGTACCCTCCTCTACATACAGGCACTCATCGGGATCACATGTCTCACCCGGAGCGCACTGATAAGGCTCAAATACATAGTTGCAGCCGGGATCAGTTGCAGCATACTCGGCCTTGACCTCGGCAAACACATCGGCCACAACCTTCTTGGCCACATCCACCTTGGCGGGATCAACGTAAACGGTGGCAAAGCACTCACGCGGGATAGCGTTGCGCAGTGTGCCGCCCTCCATATCTATGAGCTTGACATCGGCCTTGGTAAGCAGAGCGTACATTACGCGCGCGCCTACCTTATTTGCATTGGCACGGCAAAGGATGATATCCATACCTGAATGACCGCCCTGGAATCCCTTTACGGCCAGGCTGTAGCAGAGCCAGCCCTTAGGCTCGGGCTTACGCTCATAAGTACCCTTGATTGATGCGTCCAGACCACCGGCGCAACCTACGTAGATCTCGCCCTCGGTCTCAGAGTCAAGATTAAGCAGAATCTCACCCTTGAGCACACCCGGCTTGAGAGCCTGTGCGCCTGTCATACCGGTCTCCTCATCATAGGTAACCAGCAGTTCCAGCGGGCCGTGCTTGATATCGTTTGACTCAAGAACAGAGAGAGCCAGGGCCACGCCCAGACCGTTATCAGCACCCAGAGTGGTACCTTTTGCTTTGAGCCACTCACCATCTACCCAGGTCTCGATGGGATCCTTCTCAAAATCATGCTTTACATCGGCATTCTTCTGAGGAACCATATCCATATGGCCCTGCATGATGACACCCTTCAGGTTCTCCATGCCGGGAGTTGCGGGCTTGCGCATGATAACATTACCTGTCTCATCGGCAAAAGCCTCAATATTATGCTGTTTGGCCCAGTCCAGAAGCCATGCACGGATCTTCTCCTCATGCTTTGACGGACGCGGCTGACGGGTAATGCCATAAAAATTATCCCAAACGATCTTGGGCTGTAAATCCTTGATAGTCATATTCTATTCTTTTTAATTGGTTATACGGAAAAAATACATTTTCAAAGGTATAAAAAAACTCAACAAGTACGTATTTATTCCGAATATCCTGATGTCACTGAATACCATTTATGATTGATTGAGTCCGGTTTGAACTTTATCTCACTCCAGCCTATCTGATTATTGTCTTTCAATACTTCAACCCTGACAGTGCCTGTGCCGCCTTCTATATAATTGTCAACAAAGACTAATGGATCTGTCGTAAAAAAGTGTACAACATATTCATCAGAAGTATCATATCCGTCTACAGACATCGTCTTTAAATCAGTTTTTGTGGTGTCTGTGACATACAGGCAGGTACAGGAAAACAGTTCACCATTCTTTACATATCTCCACGTGGTATCTGACAGTTGGACATAGCGGTCTTTAGTTTCAATATCTCTGCCCTCCAATACCTGGTGAAACTCTCTCCGTTTATTATCTAACAAGCGATAGCCGTATTTATAGGCAAGACCTTTTGCATTATACTTTCTGTATTCATGATCTACTGAAATACATGAATGGAAAAGCGCAACTATTGCAAGTATTATAAATGTTCTTTTCATAATCGTCAGAATCTATATCCTACACCTAACTTCATACCTGGCATTACTCCCACCATACAGTAATCGGTTCCCCATCCGAATTCGCCGGATGCAAACAGTTTCTTTCCGAATGACAGTCCCAATCCTGTTATCTGAAAAGCCACATAACGGGTCGCATCTGCCCCCAATCTCGAACAAATAATATCCCAGTAATGGGAATTATCATGTATACAGAATCCTATTGTTGCCTGCGAATACAAACGGAAAGAATTCTTTATGACGTGATACCTTCTCACTCCAGCCTGAAGATCAAAGGAATATGAATGGTCCTTTGATAATTCCTGGTCTGTAAAAGGATCAAAATAGGTTATGTCTACTGTTGAATAGCCTGCACTTGCACAAAAATCCCAGCGATTTTTGAAATGATAGGCGAATTCAAGGGAATAAGTCATTGAATAAGTCGCATCATAACAATAGTCATACATATCATGAACTGACTCCGGTCCATTGTACCATATATCCATAGCTCCAATCCCAGTGTCATAATATGCGTGAATGGGAACAAGACCGAATCCGCCGATTATCTCATAACGGTTATCGGTAAAATCAGTTTCTAAATAATTCTTTGCCTGAACAGTCAAGGAGAAAACAGCAAGGAATAACAAGAGAAGAATAGGTTTTTTTCTCATAATCTGTTACAATTATTGGTTATCCAAGGAATTTGCCTCGGTTCTGCAGGCCAAGCAATCCCGACATCAGGAAAATGATGGCCGCAACAGCCATTATGATGCGGTTCTTGAGCAGAGTAAGGCTCCAGATTGCAGCGTTGATGTTCTCAGGCTCCTCATATGGATTGATGGTCACATCCCACATCTTGTTCTCAACCAGCGGAATACTGCCCAGGATCATAGCCAGTATAACCGTGAGCACCGACATAACGGCAGCGGCGTTTCCGTTGCGGATCAGGGTTGAGTACAGGAATGCCAGGTTGCCGAACAGTGTGACCGGAAGCATAAGCTGTCCCGCCATGGAGAAAGGCTCCACAGGGAACAGCAGGATCCTGGCCAGGAAGGCGTAAACCACAAGAATCAGATATACCTCGACGTATATCATGACCAGGCGGAACAGCCATACCTTGTACATATAGTTCGGGATACCGAAAAGAAGTTCCAGAATGCGGTGATCGGCATCATTCTGAATGCCGAAGCATGACGGATAGAACACCAGAAGAAGGCCCGGTATGATAAGTTGGCTGTATACCATACCGTGACTCAGTGACGTACCACGTGCTGCAGCGGTGTACATGAGGAAGAAGAACAGGACCAGGCCCACCAGCAGGAACCATATGAACTTGCCGGCAAAAATTATCCTCATATTGTAACCGCACAACTTGGCGAATGATTTTGTTGTCTGTAATACTGACATCGGTCTACTTCTTTAAAGGTTCTTCAATAGGCAAAGGTATGCATCCTCCAGATTGGGCTCAGCCAACTCGGCACCCGGCCACGGGCATGTGGGAGAGATATAACGTACCTTGATCATTCTGCCGTCCTGGATGTGGTTGGCAATGAGTTTTTCATCGAGTTCACCCAGACGTGAAGCCTCAATATCAAACAGCCATACCTTGTCCTTAGCCATCTTTACCATATCATTGGGCTCACCGAAGTACTTGAGAGAGCCCCTCTCTATAACCACAACCTGGTTACATGAACTTGCTATATCCTCAATGATATGGGTTGAGAATATCACGATACGGTCACGGCTAAGTTCAACCAGCAGGTTACGGAACCTGATACGCTCACGCGGGTCAAGACCTGCGGTAGGCTCATCGACCACAAGGATACGCGGCAGGTTAAGCAGTATAAGCGCAATACCTATACGCTGCTTCATACCGCCTGAGAACGATCCGATGGCCGAGTTGCGCTGCTCATACATATGAACTGATGTGAGCACGTACTCAAGTCTCTCGTTACGCACCTTCTCATCGGTAATACCCTTAAGGATGGCCTGATAGTTCAGGAAATCCCATGCGCTCATGGACTCGTACATACCGAACTCCTGAGGCAGGAAACCAATCAGACTCTGCAGTTCCTCCCTGTACTTGAGGGTATCCATACCGTTTATGAACACGGTTCCGTAACTCTGACGCAGGATACCGGTCACGATACGCATGAACGTGGACTTACCGGCACCGTTAGGTCCAAGAAGTCCGAACATACCGCTGTGGATCTCGAACGTAACGCCACGCAGGGCCTTGAACGGCTTCTTGCGCTTGCCGATGATGGGAATGCTCTTTACGAACAGGAACCATCCACGGCGGATACCTGCGGTCTCACCCTTCAGTCGCTCCACATTGATATTGTTCTCGTACAGATAGTCGGCAGTCTTGCTGATGCAGAGTCCCAGTATCCATACTACCACAATGAATACCATGAATCCCTTGCTCTCTATGCGTGAACTCAGGAATATCATGGCGCATACCGGAAGTGCCCAATAAAGGATCTTACGGATAATTGTCACTGCTCCGGCACCCTTCTTGAACTTGTATGCTATATACTCAAGAACAGCCTTGAGGATATTGTTGACACCGGCCAGGGTAATGATGGTCATAAGCAGAATCCAGCCCTGCTTTTCAAAATACCATCCGGCCAGATAACATGTATATCCGAACACAACCACCTGCCACAGAAGGCTTACAAAGTCTTTTGCATGATGGAATGTGCGTGCCAGTCCAAGACGGCGGCGAATATTCAGGCCGCTGCGCCACTGGCGCAGGAACAGGCTGTACCAGTCATAGACCTTAACCAGGTTGCGCACCTCAATTACAATCGGCTCGTCGGGTTTGACAATATCCTTGCGTGCAAACCTTACTGAACTCTTTATGAAGTACGTAATTCCCGGAACGGCAATTGCCAGCACGATAATGTAAATGAGTATGCGGAAAATGCCGTGTACGGTGGTAAAGATCACAATAAGGCCCACGCTGAACAGAACTGCGTGCAGAATATGGGTGTAACGGCCCAGTTTCCTGTACCATGCCCTCATGTTCTCAAACGATATGTAGAGCGTAGGTATGAGCAGCAGCGTAAGCACGGCCGAGAATGTCAGACCGCCTATCACAGTCAGCGCGAACGGAGCACCTATGGCACCTGCGTACTCATTGTCACCCATTGCCATCGGGATAAGCGTGACAATGGTGGTGATGGTAGTGATGCAGATAGGTCTCAGACGCGAATAACCGCTGTTCATGATTGCCCTCATACGGTTGTAGCCACGGCGGCGCAACGTAGTTGAGTAGTCAATCAGAATGATTCCGTTGTTCACCACTATACCCAGCAGGATAAGGAATCCTGTCAGCGTATTGGCGTTCATCAGGCTGTTGCCCGACAGGAGCAGTGCCAGCAGCGATCCTATGGCAGCAAGCGGAATGGAGAACAACAGTACTATAGGCGTGGTCAGTGACTCAAAGGCCGATGCCAATATCATGAATATGAGAATGATAGAGGCCAGAATCAGGAACTTGAACTCACTGGTTGAGTCATCACCGCGCTGAACCTCGAGTGCCAGTCCCGATGGCAGGTTGTAATTGGCGATCAGGTCATCAATCTGGTCATGATAGCCGTCAAGCACATCCTTAGGCAGTTCCTCACTCTGTGAGATTGAATAGGTCACGTTCACGCGGCGGTCACGGTTCACACGACGTACCTCTGACGGTCCGCGGCTCAGACGGATATTGGCCAGCTGCTGCAGTTCATGGGTGCCGCCGTTTGCATCGGTCACGATTACGCGGCGCAAATCATCCATGGTCTTCTCCCAGCGGCCCATCTCCTCCTCTTCCTCGGTCAGGTCATCCATTATGATAATGTCATACTCATCGGTACCCACCTTGAAACTGGCTCCGGTACTGGTCGCACGGTTCAGGGAGTTCAGGGCCTGTGTTATGGCCGATGTGGATATGTTGTACGATGCCAGCGTGACAGGATCAAAGGTAAGCTGAACCTCACGGCGGCCGCCCGGGTTGTCAACCCTGACGTTACGTACAAACTCCAACTGCTCCAGATAGTATCTGAGGTTGTTTGAAACCACACGCATGGTCTCTGTATCGGAACCCTTTACAACTATTCTCTCGGTATTGTCACCCATACCCAGCACGCTCATGAAACGGGTCAGGGAACTCAGGCCCGATGCGCTCTGGTTGCCACGGGCATAACCGGGAGTGACACGGACGTCAATCTCATTCTCCAGGGCCAGGCTCTCAGAGAGTTCCTCAACAAGCTGGCTGATGGTAGGACCACCCTTCTTGTTGTATCCCTCCTGCAGAGTCACGGTGATTGATGCCTGATCCTCCTGGATACGGCTTATCACATCTTTCTTCTGAGGCAGACTGTCCAGACGCTCCTCCAGCTTGGCGGTAGCCTCATCGGTATTCTCAATAGTGCTGCCGCTGGGCATGGTTATGTTCACGTTGATACGGTCACTGTCAACCTGACGGTTCTGACCGGTATCGCGCGACAGGGCGAATATAAAGGCTATGACCAGAACTGCCACGGCTATGCCGATAGTCGGTCCGGGCTTTCTGAGACAGGTCTTGAGCAGAGTTGAATACATCTGCAGAGGACGGTCATGTATGGACATCTTCTTGAAGAAGACGCTGTTGCTGCCGCCTCCACGCTCCATCATTGCTGCCGTAGCCATAGGAATGAAGGTCACGGCTACCAGGAGCGAGAATATCAGGGTCGATATGATGGAGAAACCTATGTTCTTTCCCAGCAGCTTGATCATGGGCTCATCCGAGAACACAAACGGCAGGAACACCGTTATCGTGGTGAGCGTAGATGATATAAGGGCTTTACGCACCTCCTTGACGCCCTGAAGCGCAGCCAGACGGGGCGGCATTCCCATTGATGCCAGTCGGTAGATATTCTCCAGCACAACGATACTGCTGTCCAGCAACATACCCACAGCCAGCGCCATACCTATAAGGGTAAGGGTGTTTATGGATATACCGGCTGCGTAGAACACGTTGAAGGCCGATAATATGGACACAGGTATTGACAGCGCGATAAAGAACACCAGGCTCAGGTTGCGCAGGAAGAACCACAGCACCAGAACAGCCAGCAGACCACCTATCAGAGCCAGTCTGACTATCTGTGATATGTTGTTGCTTATCTGGTCGGCCGAATTTGACTGAACCACAAGCTGCAGGTCCTGTGCGGCCACCTCCTTGTTTATCTCATCGATACGCTTCAGTGTACGGTTGGACAGGTTCAGAAGGTTCTCACCTGCTCCGTTCACCAGAGACACCGAGATGGCGTCCATTCCGTTCACACGGCTGATGGTTGTCTCCTCCCTGTAGTCAAAGAACACAGTGGCTACATTCTTCAGATATACGGGGCCCGGTGCCACCACCAGATTCTCCACCTGCGACACGTCATCATAGTTGGCGTCAAGCTGAACATAATACTTGCGGTCAGGCTCGCTTATGAATCCCAGGAACGTACGCTCCTGGTTATACTGGTTCAGCGCCTGGCTTATCTGCGCATTGGATATTTTCAGTGCCTGCATTGCCTCGGGATTGGAACGTATCTCGATTGACTTGACACGTCCGCCGTACACCGTCACGCCGGCTATTCCGTCTATACTCTCCAGGCGCGGCACCACATCCTTGTCCACGATGGCTCTCAGACGGTCTACGCCACCCGATCCGCGCACCTGAAGTGACATGAACTGGTTGCTTATACCTGTCAGGTTGGCCTGTTGGACATTGACTGTGACATCGCTCGGAAAATCACCCCTTATGGAACTTATCTTCTCCTGCAGCTTCACGGTGGTCATCTTGAGGTTGGTTCCGCGTTTGAAATCAACCCTGATGGAACCCTGTCGGCCCGATGCCGTCGATTCCATGTTCTCCACACCGCCAACAGCGCTTATTGCTCCCTCGAGCGGAATCACCACCTGCTGCTCCATGTAAGCCGGAGTAAGGTCGCTTCTGGACGAGCAGGTTACGTATAACTGGGGCAGTTCCGTATTAGGCAGCAACTCAACAGGCAACTGCTTGTACGAGAAATAGCCCAGCAGCGTCATCGCCACCAGAAGCATGCAGATAGTTACTCTACGGTCAATAAATGACTTCATTACTTTCCAGTGATTCTTATTTTGGCGCTTTCAAATACATAATAAACACACGGTATCACCACAAGACTCAGAAGAGTCGAGGTAACCAGACCGCCTATCACGGCAATGGCCATGGGCGAACTCAGGGATGCCCCCTCGCCTATTCCCAAAGCCATAGGCACAAGTGCCAGGATTGTGGTAAGACTGGTCATAAGGATAGGACGGATACGCTGCTGACCTGCCTCGGCTATGGCGTCGGTAAGGCTCAGACCGGAATCCTTGAGCTGTCCTATGCGGTCCACAAGGATAATGGAGTTGTTGACCGCGATACCGGCCAGCATAACCATACCTATGATACCCATTATATTCACGGTTATACCTGTAATCAGGAACATCAGTACAGCACCCACCAAAGCCAGAGGAATGGTGAGCAGGATGGTGAACGGATGCAACAGTGATTCAAACTGCGATGCCATCACCATATAAACCAGTACTATTGACAGAACAAGTGCCAGAAGCAGGCTGTTCATTGACTCGGCACGACGCTCCTCCTCACCGGTCACGGTTATGGAGTAGTTCTGCGGCAGTTCAATGCCCGATACTGCTTCTCTGACACGCTGAGCGGCCTTGTCCAGTGATACCGACTCGTCAATCTCGGCAGTGACGCGTGTCACACGGTTCTGGTTCAGACGTGATATCTCCTTAGGTGCGGTGCTCTCACTGATCTGGGCAATCTCCACCAGACGGAAATCCTTCTGGCCCGATGTAATTACCATATTGTTCAGATCGGACAGAGAAACGCCGGGAACCTTGATGCTGATATCTCTCATGTCACCCTTGTAGTCCATCTGACCGGCTTCACGTCCGGCAAGATGCTGCTGTATCTGGGTGATTATGGTAGATACGTTAATGTTGTTCATACCGGCCAGGGCACGGTCAACCGTGATGATGATCTCGGGTGCGCCGCCTGCCAGTGAACTCTCAACATTATAAAGGCAGTCAATAGAGTCAACCGCAGCCTTTACCTGTGATGTAAGAGCAGACAGAAGGTCCAGCTCCTCACCCTTTATCTCCACTACCAGAGGAGCATCCTCGGTACCCATCATCGAACTCAGGGAGTTGTCATCCTGAACGAACGAGATTTCCATACCCTCTACGCCCTCAATATAGGCTGCAAGAACCTCGGTAAGGTAATCGGGAGTAACGGCCGATGCCTTGGAAAGCTGTATCTTCATAGAAGCGGTGTTCTCACCCTCAAAGTCCATATTCTGAGCCGATGCACCCGGTCCCACATGTGTGTAGATTACAATATCGGGATCTTCAGTCAGGTCAAAAACCAGATTCTCAAGACTCTCAACTGTGGACGATGTACGGTCCAGGCTGGTACCCTCGGCCATACGCACCTTCACGTTGATGGTACCCTCATCGGTCTTGGGCATAAACTCGGTACCTACATACGGCAGCAGGAACACTGTTCCGGCAACCAGTACAACCGATGCGCAGATAACCCACCAACGTTTCTCTACAAGACGTTTCAGGAATGAGCTGTAACCCTTGATGTTCACTGAACTGAAACTCTTAAGTGGAACGGCTTTCTTACGTCCGAATATCTTGTCATAGAGTGTAGGTATCACAAGAATAGCCACCAGAAGTGAAGAAACCAGCGAGAACGTTACCGTCCATGCCTCATCCTTGAACAGTTCACCGGTAGCACCGTGCAGATATACTATAGGCAGGAACACCACGATGGTGGTAAGGGTCGATGCCGATACCGCGCCGGCCACCTCGGATGTACCGGTCACAGCGGCGTCACGCACCGAAAGGCCGCGTTCCTGGTTTCGGAATATACTCTCAATAACCACGATGGCGTTATCCACCAGCATACCCGCACCCAGCGCAAGACCTCCCAGCGTCAGGATGTTTATGGTCAGTCCGCTGAAGAACATCAGGTTGAAGGTTGCTATAATGGAAACCGGTATTGAAACGGCCACGATCAGAGTGGTACCCACCCTGCGCAGGAACACGAACAATACTATGACAGCCAGCAGCACACCCAGCAGGGCGCTGTTCTTTACCTCACCGATAGAGTTATTGATGAAGGTAGCCTGGTCGCTGATGATCTTGACCTCATAACCGGGCAAAGACTTCTGTATCTTGGCAAGGCTTGTCTTGACGCCCTCAACCGCCTTGACGGTATTGTAGTCCATCTCCTTGAATACGGAGATGCCGATGCTTCGCTTGCCGTTCACCCTTACGATATTCTCGGGCTCACGGTTCTCAAAGTGAATGTCGGCCACGTCACGAAGGTAGATGGGTGCCATGCTGGCCGATTCAAACTCGCCTATTTGCCCCTGACTGGTCTCGGTATTGCGGTAACCCACGATGATATTGCCGAACGCAGACTCATCGGTCAGGGTATTGGAACCTGTTACCAGATACTGGAATCCCTGTTCCGATATTCTGCCGCCCGATACCCTCTGGTTGCTCTCCTGGATACGTGACGATATGTTGTCGACAGTGACATTGAAAGCCTGGAGCTTGTAGGGATCGGCCTCGATGACCAGGTTGGTGAACTCGTCACCCGCCAGGGATACATCGGCCACACCCTCAACACGCATAAGTTCGTTGCTCACATATGAGTCAGCCACCTTACGCAGTTCGGCCATATCGGTTATGTCCGGGTTGGAGAAACCTATTATCATAATAGGTGCGGTAGTGGGGTCCTTCTGTGATATACGCAGGTCGGTCACACGGCTGTCCTGGCTGAAACTGCTCATGGCCTTCTCCAGATCCAGGAACGCCTCGTCCATATTCTTACGCCATGCGTACTCAACCGTGATGCGGGCAGTACCCACCTTTACGACCGATGATACCGAACGTACGTCACTCTGACGCGCAATCTGGGACTCCATGCTGCGCACGAACTGCTTCTCTATCTCTTCGGGCGGACGCTCGCCGGCATCGATTTCGACAAACAGGCGGGGGCTGTTCATGCTTGGAAGCAGTTCCACGCTCAGCCTGTCATATGCTATTTTTCCGAGCAGCAGGATAGCCAGCACTCCCATGGTGACAGTGACCGGATTCCTGACCGCCCAACTTACAAGTTTTTTCATGCCTTTAAGCTCTGTTTATCTTTGGATCTTCACCTTTGAACCGTCTCTCAGGGTCTCAAAACCGCGGACAATCAGCTGATCGTCTCTTTCAAGACCGCCCAGCACCTCGACCATGTTCTTCTCTTCCAGACCAAGTCTTACCTGCTTTGCCCTGGCTATACCCTGGTCAACCACAAATACGATACGTCTGTTACGCTCGGGGCGGACAATGTTCTTGGGAATGACGATGGTGGAACTGTGGCTCTCGGTAACGATATCGGCCTTTACGAACATACCCGGTCTGATGAGCAGGTCCTTATTGTTTATCATAAGTTTGCCCTTGAATGTACGGGTCTCGGCGCTGATGGCCGGAGAGAGTTCGGTGATCTCGCCCATGATGGTGTCCTTGGGGAGAGTATAATGGGTGATGTATGCTTTCTGGCCTACCTTAACTTCGGTGATGGCGCTCTCCGGGAGGTTGATCTCAAGCAGCATCTGGCTGTAATCCATGATGGTTACCACCGATGTTCCGCTGTTGACCTTTGCCTCCTCCGAGAAGTGAGGAAGGTTTACAATCACACCGTCAAACGGAGCGCGGATGTTCATCTTCTCCAGATTCATCTCGGCGTTCTCATAATCCAGACGTGAGTTCATGATCTTGACCTCCGAGTTCTTGACCTCGGTAAGAGTGGCACCACCCTTGTCGTAAAGAGACTTTGTCTTGACCTGCTCCTGCTCGGCAAGCTCCAGATTAAGACGTTTGGTTTCGATGGATATGCCGTTCTCGTAAGACTTATCCTCGATACGTACAATCAGGGCACCTTTCTTAACCTTGTCACCCAGTTTGTAAGGCTTGCCTGTAGCGGGATTCTTCTGCAGATGGTACTTGCCGGCCATCTCGGTTGACAGTTCAGCCTCGGCACTTGATATAGCAGTGCTGTTGGTTGTGAATACCCTGCTGATAGAACCGTAGGTTATGTCCGATACGGATACCGGTGTGGGTATCTCGGCACGGTTCATTGTGTTCTCTTGTCTGCACCCTGCCATAAGGACTGTCAGGGCAGCCAGTGTAAGTACGCTGATTCCTTTTTTCATATGCTGTTTCATTTTTATTATTTCTTCTTTTTGTCTTTTGTCTCTTCATAGGTTATGGGAACCACAGGCTCATCCTTTTCAAAATCGTAAAGGGTCAGGATCTTGATGTTCAGAAGCTGTACCTTATAGTTGATTATGGCCTGAGTATAAGACATCTTGCTGTTGGAAAGCTGTGTCTGGAACTGGTTCATCTGCATACCTGTCAGTTCACCGTTACGGTAACGCTCCTCGTTGAGGTCATAGGTCATCTGAGCGTTCTGCTGGCTCTGCTCGGCAATAGAAATCTGCTGGAGCAGGTTATCCAGGCTGCGGCATGTGCTGCGCAGGTTTATCTCTATGCTCTTGATTTCCTCCTCTGCGCTGAGTTCAAACATCTGGCGCTCAATCTGGGCGGCGCGGATACGTGCCTTACGGGCACCCCAGTCAAAGATAGGAACGCTGAACGATACTGACACACGCGGGTTATTGGTAGGATTATCGTAGATATTGGGGAACTGGGGATCATCGCCCATGATACCTACCGACAGTGATACGTTACCGTTGAAACTGTCATTGTCCTTAACCTGGATCATCGACATCTCCTGCTGCTCACGTGATATCTGACGCTGACGGAGTTCAAGTCTGCTTGACATGGCGCTTTCAAGAGCCTTGTCAAAGTCCACCAGTACCGGCTCAGCCTCAATGTCACATACAACCCTGATATCCTCCTCAAGAGGTATGCCCAGGGCCTGCTTGAAATTGTCCTTGGAGTTCTCCAGGCTTACCCTCTGGTTCTCCAGGCTTGAACGAGACTGTGAAAGGTTCAGCTGGGCCTGATAGAACTCGTCCTTGGTAACCAGGTCGGCCTCAACCTTATCCTTGATGATATTGAAGTTCTTCTCGGCATTCTCCAGTTCCTTCTCACTGATCTCAAGGTTCTGCTGGGCAGTGAACAGACTGTAGAACTGGCTTGTGATGTTACGCTCCACGTTAAGCATCTGCAGGGCATAACTGATACGTGCGTTCTCATAGTTCATCTCTATCTGACGCATGTTCATTTTGGTCCTGTTGTAAGTGAACAGGGGCTGGGTCAGACTCAGGTAAAGACTGTTACTGAATGCGCGGTTGCTGTTGGTGGTACCGCCTATGGTAGACTGGTTGTTCTGCCATGACAGACTGTTGTTCAGAGACAGCGTGGCATCAGTCCAGATGATGGGCTGCGATATGCTGAACGTACCCGACGATGACAGCGAACGGTTGGTGTACCAGTCAGAGAAACGGCTGTCAAACTGACGTGACTGCGAGTATGATACAGGAGTCAGATTAAGTGAGAACCTTGACTTGAGCGATGCCCTCTGTGCAATCAGGTTCTGCTCGTAACGTTCCATACTCATGCGGGAGTTAATCAGATCCGGATTATGCTCTGCACTGTACTGCAGGGCCTCTTCCATGGTCATGACAATCTGCGCCTGGGCACCGGTTGAAAGAACCGATGTCACTGCAAGCGCAAGTACTGCCCCAATTACTGTTTTTCTTTTCTTCATATTATGTTGTTTTATCTTTTTCAATCCCTTACTCTCTTTACCAGTCTCACAGCATCTGCAACGATAACACTCACGCCTGACCGGTTGTTGAGTGACACCTTCACGGTATCGGCCTCAAAGCGGAATGTTCCAAGCAGGTTCCAGCCCTCCTCGGCACGCAACATGTTCAGTGACACGCGGTCCTGCATGTTGAACTGCTCAATCTCAAAGTTGTAGTCATTGGTTACCCTGCGGCCGTTGTTATTGTTGTAGTTATTGTTATTGTTCCACCTGCGGTTTCGGTTATTGTTGTTGTACATGTCAGGTGACGTGTAGAAATAGACGTCATATACTCCGGCATCATCCAAAGGCACCTTCCAGCGGGCATACTGCGAGCCGTCACCCGGAGATATGATGTATGCCGAACGGATGTAGTCACCGTACAGGTTCTGCTCTGTCACCAGTGTCCACAGGGTGTAGGTACGCCAGTCAGAGAAGCCCTCGTAGATGAACTCGTTCTTTTTTTCACGTGACTTGTCTATCCACTTGGAAAGGTAACCGGTACGTATGGGTTTGGAGAGTGAGAACAGTTCACTGTCCTCATTATCCACTATGATCTCACCCGGAAGAGTGTTGTCAACACCGCTGCGCAGCGTGTATATACCCTCGGGAGTAAGTTCAGTCCCGGTATAAATGCTGTAGTTGGAGTTGTCAAGCCTTACATTATGCGGCAGGTTTGACGATAGCATGGTATTTATGTTTATCATGCTCGGGGTGTTGAACCAGTGAGTCACTATCTTGCGGGTCTCATGGGCATCCAGACTTATCATCATACGGGTGGGTTTATCCTCGTCGCCGGCATTCTCCTGTTCATAGAATACAAACTCTACTGACACATAACCCGGATAGTCCGATATGTTCTCAAAGGCTATCTCAGCCTGGTAGATATCGGCCGTATCGGTGGTTACGGTGGTCACCTGCGGATTGCCTATCTTGAAGCAGGCCAGACGTACGGGCTCGTCCCAGGCATCGATCTTTTCCTTCAGGCTCACTCCCGAGAATGTCTGCAGCCAATCCAAAATGGAATCAAACGAAACGTTCGAGAACTCCTTCTCACGGGTTTTGGCAGTGATGGAGTCAATCATAGCCTCATAACCCATAACGGCCGATACGGGAGCAAAGAAATCCTGAGTCTTGAGTGCCAGGGCATTGTCGGCCAGGTCTTCCCATTCAGGATCGGACATGATACGGTTAAAGTCGTATTTGCCCATCAGTATCAGCGCCTTCTCATCTTCAGAGAGACCGTTCATTCTACGTATCCAATCTCCGTTTCCGTTGTTGGTGTTCGTGTTGGTCAGGGACTCCACCATACGCTTGGCCATGGGCCAGGCAGACGAGTAGATGTTGTATCTGAAGTTGTAGAACAGAGGCCTGTAGTAATACGGGTTGTCCGTCTGCGTCATGGTAAACTGTCCGCCACGGCTGGAACCCGCGAAACTGCCCTGCTGCATCATGAAATAGATTGCCGTCTGGAAGACGCTTGAGAGTATCTCCTTTTCGGACATGTTGCTGTTAGCCATCCGGCGGTTCCGGTTATTTCCGTACATGCGCATCTGGTTATCAAACTGGAACGCACGCATGTCACAGCCTTTCTCATGTATCAGCGCCATCTCAGGCTGAAGTTGCTCGTAGGCCGATGTCCACACACGCTTGTATGATGTAAAGTTGACGGGAACCTCCACTAAAGAGAAACGCTTGAACGGATACTTCATATCGGCCTGGTACTCCATAGTCCTGAGTGTGCTGCGCACAAAGTTGGGCAGGGTGTCGCGTATGGAATCAAACACAGAGAACCTGTCATCCCACTCGCCTATCTCCCATACGGTGTACAGAATAGAATCCACCATCATGGACTTGGGGGTATAATCACCTATAATAAGAGATACCGACGGAAGTGAAGATTCGGGTGTGAACGTGTAATTGGTAGAATCCGCATTTACCGAGCACATGCCCTGCGATATGGGTGTCAGTCCGGGATTGGGAGTGACATTGACATTGAAACCTGTAAAGTAGGACCTCTCCCACTCCGGGCTTTCGTTGCTGAAAGCCACACCGGGACGCGGGTACCAGTAACTCTCAGGGGTGAGCATCGTATAATCCCTGCTCTGGAACAGGTAACGCTTGGGAACGTTCAGCATGGAGAGCATTTTGGTATTCTCAACCATCTTCTCATCCGTTATGTCCAGATAGCAGATGCGTTCATCGGCCATACCTCCGTACTCGATTGTAAGATTTACAGGCTCGTCGGCAGTAAGAGTCTTGGCAAATGTGAGCACAAGCAGATGAATCAGGCGTTTGCTCTTTACTTCATGACCGGGAACTGTGACATTGCTGATACGGAATCCGGGGTTAAGGGTGAATACCAGTGTCTGCTGATCCTCCCTGGGTCTTACGGTCATATCGGCCGTAACCCTGATAGAATCACCTTCCTGGGTCACTGTCAGATTGCACACATCGGCCACCGAACCGCCCTGATTGACATACCTGTTGTCAAGTTCAACCATATCGGCCCTGAACTTCTCATCTATCTTGTACACTTTTACGTGCCAGTATCCCGAGAACAGGCCGGCTATCAGGAACAGTCCTGCGGCGATACGCCAGGGCAGAAGGCTGTATCTGGAATTTGCCAGACGGTGGAACAGTGAGATATCTGTAAGAATCAGGCCTATACCCAGCAGCAGATAGCACAGACGGTGGTTGATCAGTCGGGAAAGTCCGCTGAAACCGGTCACTGTTGATTTGAGCATGGGCAGGTTGAAACCTATGTAGTCAAACAGATAATAGTACAGGTCATCAATGTAGAAAAGCGTTACGCCGATATATGCCAACAGGATCACCATGGTGATAGCCTGGTTGTTGAGTATCAGCATCAGTGTGGTTGAAAGACCTACTATGAATACCAGTGTCGGTACCGACAGCAGCAGGAAATACCATATATAACTCAGGTAATCCAGATCTACACCGTATTTGATAAGGCTCATTATGAGCGCAATACCTGCAACCACCAGGTCAAGCATGAAGAACACCTTGAGAGTGGCCCACATCTTGCCCAGCAGATACTCCGCATTACTCAGCGGACGGGTATAGAACACCTCCGACGTGTCAAGCTGTTTGTCACGCTTCAGATACTCCGATGCAAGGAATACCGATACTACGGCCTGTCCCACATTCATTACCAGCATGAATAGATAAGGGATTACAGACCTGTTCACCATCTCGGGCTGCTGAAAGGGCTGGAGGATATAAATAGATCCCAGAATCACTGCGGCCAATATTGACAGAACCGCAAAAACCTTGAAGAACCAGCCTCGTACAAGCAGTTTAGTCTCGTACTTTGAAACTATGCGTATGTTAGTTATTCCCAGCATCAATCCTTATCCTTAATCTCAGTAAAATAAACATATGCATGCTCCAGATTTGGAGGATAGTTCACTGCACCGTATCCGGGGTTCTCCTTTGACACAACCTGCAGATCCCATCCCAGGCCATGCGGAATTGTCGATATCACGGCATACTTCTGATTGATCTCAGCATACTGCTCATTGGTAACCTGGAGACGCCATACTTTACCCTCTGTCTCGCTGAGCATACCTGCGGGCGAACCGCGGAACATGACCTGGCCCTGGTTGAGCATGGCCATCTCGGTACATGAACTTGATATGTCACCTACAATATGGGTTGACAGGATGATTGTGGTATCCTTTGAACTGGCTTCGCTCAACAGGTTACGGAACCTGATACGCTCCTCAGGGTCAAGACCTGTGGTAGGCTCATCCACAACCAGGACCTTGGGCTTGTGAATAAGAGCCTGGGCAATACCCAGACGTCTCTTCATACCACCCGACAGATTCTGAGCGTATCGGTCACGGGCCTCATAGAGACCCACCTGCTCCAGCATCTCGTCAACAGCCCTTCCGCGCTGGGAGGCATTTGTCATACCCGTAAGCGCAGCTGCATACTCCAGAAACTCACGAACCTTGTACTTGGCAAAGAACCTGAAATCCTGAGGCAGATAACCCAGAATGCGGCGCACCTCCTTGCGTTGTGTGCGAATATCATAGCCGCATACGTCTATCTGACCCTCGGTAGGTTCCATCAGTGTTACCAGGATACGCATCAGCGTGGACTTTCCGGCGCCGTTAGGCCCCAGAAGTCCAAACATCCCTGATGGTATCTCAAGGTTGATATCGGTCAGCGCTCTCTTCCCGTTGGGATAGTAGTGGCTTAACCCTTTAATACTTATCGACATTTCGTGTCAAACAGGACTACAATTACAAACTTTACTTTTTGTTTAACGCTGCGGCAATCTCCTCGGCACCGATTGAAAGGGTCACGTATGACGGTACGGTACGGGTGCAGCACTCATTCTCACCCCACAGGAACGGGTAATCGTCCTTGTGCTCAAGCAGGTCAGGCTGCAGGAGTACCAGTCCGGGTGCCACGCCGCCGGGTATGAATGTGTAATCCGCACGGTTGTTTCCGTATGCGACCTTCTTGGTGTTTACGCCTACAGCGGTCACGAACGATACATTAGAGTACGGATGGTTGCCGTATATAAAATTAAGGCCTGACAGTACCAGCTCGGGATCAATCAGATCCGGATAGTAACGCCATACCATATAATTATTCTGAGCCCAACTGATCACACGCTCGCTTCCGCCCCATGTGCCGCCTGCTACGGGAACACCGTAAGGAGTGGATTCGGCTGTACGCTTGGCATCCTCAACGAATACTGGGATAACCTCACGGAGGCTGGCCTTGAAGTCATCATCCATATAAGGAAGCAGCGAGAGTGCAGTTGTAATGTTCACACGGGGAGCACGCATTGCGCTGCCGCCGCCGGTGCGGTTGTCTTCAACGCCCTGGGGAGCATTCTTGGCTGCCTCTATCTGTCTCATCACCATAGGCAGGAACATCTCCTTGTACTTGTCATCACCGGTAAGGAGCCACAACTGGATGGCTGCAGCGGAACGGTCTCCGCCAAAGCCACGGCCGCCGCGCTGCTGGTTGGCCTGCTGCTGTTGCGGACGGTTGCCCTGACGTGCCTGGAACTCATCCATCTCCTTCCACAGCTTGAGGGCGTTCTTTTTGCAACGTTCCGCAGTTTCGGGAATGTAGGGAGCAAGTACGCGGGCGGCATGTGCCAGAGCGGCGCATACATTTGAGTTACCCATGGGATTTCCGCCGTTGTTGGTGAATGCAAAACGGTCATCGAGTGTACCTGAACGGTTTCCGCGAACCTCATAAGGTTTGAGGCTGGGATCATATATGTAACCGTCAGTGATGGTTACGGCATCACCCAGATGGTGATACTGGTGCATGGTTCCCTGAACTATACCGCCGGCTATGAATCCTATGTTCTCAATCTGGGCGCAAAGGTTCAGAGCGCCGTGTTCAACCTGCTGGATAACATCGGGCAGACCGTCCGGGCGGTGTATGTCAACGAACTGGGTCTTCTGGTCAATGAATGTCTGGTCACGCTCGGGACGCAGCACATCCCACATTTCAGCCAACTGGTTGGTCAGACCCACAACGGTACCTGACTGGATGTCAAAATCACCGGCGTCATACCATGCGCCTACTGCCAGGCCGGGTATGTGCTCGTAGGGTTTGTATTTTGTATTTGTGGTGTTACCCATGCGGTAACCGTCCTGCTGCTGATAGTTGGTGGGAGCCTGAACGGCGTCATCCATATGGGAACGGCCATGCCATACGCGGTATGCCTCGTTGACCATCATATGATCCATCTGAACGGGCAGCCACACATCCATTGTGTTGTACCACTTGCCGTCATATACGTTCACATTGATGGGGAACGGATTTGTCTTGACGCCCTTGTACTCTATGTAATATGTACCGGGCTCGCGTACGTCACTGAAATCACACTGGGCGTAGTTGTATCGGTCATAGAACACACCCCACTCCTTCACTGCGGGAGTAAGCGCCAGAGTGTGGCTGCCGTCGGCATTTACACGCCATATCTTGGCTTTGGCTGCAACCTTGTCGTTGCGGTCCAGTTCAATGACTGCCACCTTCTTCTGGGCGGGAGTATAACCTATCTGTGAGAATCCTACGTTGGGCTCACGTATCCACTCTGCATTGGGAGTAGGCTCAACCAGCCATTCCAGCACCTTTCCGGTCTTACCTCCGGGCAGATAGGAACGTACCACGAACGTTCCGTTCTGAGAAAGGTCACGTCCGTCAAACAGATTGATTTCAGCCTCGGAACTGAATGCCACGCGCAGAGCCTCGTCCTCGGGAGCCAGAACCAGGTTATGACCCTTTGAAATGGGTTTGGGAACGATGAACTCGTCACGTCCGCGGTCATCGAAAGTGGAGAGTCCGTAGAACTGGGTTATTTTCTCCGAGTTGGGACGCATCTCGGTATCGCTTGACGGATAGCGCGGGAAAATCTCCGACTGGCCGTCCATCAGATAAGTCTTGCCGAAATAGGTTGCGGGGAAGAACTCCATGTTCAGTCCGGCCTTACCCACAAGATTCCCGGGAACAGGATTGTCCAGTTCAACCCACATGCGGAATCCGGTACCCTCCTCCTTTACCTTGAGGTCATACTCGAATTCATAGTCCTGATACTTGAAATGGCAGCTGATAACACCGCCAAGCGTATCAATGGTACGCTCCGTGAGCGTGGAATAGATATCCCACTGCTCAGGGGTGTTCATCAGACGAACGCCACCGCCGGTGGCAATACGTACACCGCGCTGGATAAGTTCCACGCCGGCTGTCTTCTCGTCACAGAAAACGCCCTGATAACGGTTGGAGTAAACCAGAACGTTGACACCTTGGGTTTCAAAATAGCCCCTTTCGTTGATCTCGAGCTTCCCGGGCTCCGTCCTGGAACAGGAAGCAAATGCACATAATGTGGCAATAATCGGCAGTATTCGTCTCATACCGGTAAGTTTCGTTGGTTAGTATGCAAATTTAAAATAAAGCTCCTGATTTAGAGCTCTTGGAAATGCATTCTTAAGTATCTTTAAGCTTTGCTTTAAGATAACTGAACCGGTGGATAAAAAATAAGTTAACAATTTTATTCTCCGCTCCGCAAGCAGTATCTTTGCGCGATAACCCAAACAGGTATGAAAAAACGCGTTTTAGTAACATACAATATGTTCCGCACGGGATATGCGGAACTCATGGAGAAGTACGACGTAACATTCCCTCCCGAAGGCCGTGAGACCTTCACCTACGATGAGGTTTATGAGATGCTCCCCGAGTATGACGTACTCCAGTCCATGTTCAACTTCCCGGTTGACCGCAAGCTCATGGAGCGCGGTCTTCCACGCCTGGAACTGGTGAGCAACTACGCTGTAGGATTTGACAATATTGACATACCCACAGCCACAGAGCTGGGAATAGCCGTGACCAACACCCCGGGCCCCGTAACAGAGCCCACAGCCGACCTGGCATTCGGCCTGATGCTGGCCGTAGCACGCCGCATCACCGACGTAGACCGCCGTCTGCGCATTCCCGGAGCACTGGAATGGACACTTCTGGCCAATCTGGGCTACTCCCTGGGAGGCAAGACGCTGGGAATCCTGGGCATGGGACGCATAGGTCAGGCACTTGCACGCCGCGCCAAGGCCAGCTGCATGAACGTGATCTATCACAACCGTCACCGCGTGAGCCCGGAAATCGAGAAACAATACGATGCCAGATACGTTGAGTTTGAGGAACTCTTAAAGACATCCGATTTCATATCGGTCAACGTCCCCTACTCCAAGGATACATGGCACCTGATAGGCAAGGAGCAGATTGAACTCATGAAGCCCACCGCCATCCTGGTAAATACCGCCCGCGGACCTATCGTGGATGAACTTGCACTGGCCGATGCACTTAAGAACAAGCGTATCTGGGGTGCAGGTCTGGATGTGTTCGAGTTCGGCGACAAGGTGAGCCCCGAGATACTGGCATGCGATAACGCCGTCATCACCCCGCACGTAGGCACACAGACTTACGATGTGCGCAACGAGATGGCAGAATTCGTATCACGCAACATCATCAACTTCTATGAAGGCGGTCCTGTTGCATACGTCAACAAGGTAGAAAAGAGAAAATAATGGCTACGGAGAGTCTGCTACAGAAACTTGATGACCTTGAGGCCCGTTTCCACGAGGTCAGTCTGCTCATAACAGACCCTGCCGTCATAGCCGATATGAAACGGTTCGTCAAACTGAACCGTGAATACCGCGACCTGGAGCGCATATCCCAGGCCCGCGCCGAATATGTAAGCCTGCAGTCAAACATCAGCCAGGCCAGGGAACTCCTGGGTGAAAGTGACCCCGACATGCGCCAGATGGCCCGTGAGGAACTGGACAGTTCAACAGCCCGTCTGGAGACACTTGAGGAGGAGATCAAGCAACTGCTTATCCCGGCCGATCCGCAGGATGAGAAGGATGTGGTGATGGAGATACGCGGAGGCACAGGCGGTGACGAGGCTGCATTGTTTGCCGGTGACCTGTTCCGCATGTACTGCAAATATTTTGAGACAAAAGGTTGGAAATACGCAGTTTCATCATGCACAGAGGGTACTGCAGGCGGATTCAAGGAGATCATATTCACCGTTACGGGTGAGAAAGTATACGGCACGCTCAAGTATGAATCGGGCGTACACCGTGTGCAGCGCGTTCCGGTAACCGAGACACAGGGCCGCATACACACATCGGCAGCCACTGTTGCCGTACTGCCCGAGGCCGATGCCTTTGAAGTTGAGATAAACGAGGGCGAGATCAAGTGGGATACGTTCCGCAGCGGCGGTGCCG
>JAFXMB010000050.1 GCA_017530735.1 Bacteroidaceae bacterium
CTGAAGAAGGTGTTCAGGAAGATAAGTAGTATGCCTATCGGCGCTACCAGTTTTACCAGATAATATAACGTAAGGCTTATCCAGCGGGGAATTCTGAGTTTTCCGCTGTTGGTAAGTTCATCCAGGAAGTTGGCACGTCTCAGACGCCAGCCGGCAAACACAGCCAGCAGCAGGCCGCCTATGGGCAGCATTATGTTTGACGTGATGTAATCAAAGAAGTCAAACACGCTCAATCCGAACAGCTTGAATCCTGTAAGCGGACCGAAAGAGAGGGAGCAGAAGGCTCCTACCACACCGCATATCACAAAACATAAAGCCACTGCTTTCTTTCGTGAACGGTGCATCTCCTCAATGATGAATGCCACTACAACCTCCATAAGTGATATGGCCGATGTCACCGCAGCCAGCAGCAACGCCAGAAAGAAGAGTATGGCTGCCAAACCTCCCAGAGGCATCTGACTGAACACGCCCGGAAGCGTGATGAACACCAGACCGGGGCCTGCGCTTACATCGGGCTCAACACCGTTCATATAGGCTATTGCATAGACCGCCGGAATGATGGCCAGTCCGGCAATGATGGCAAACGTAGTATCAAAGAATGATATCCAGGCCGATGACGCCAGAATGTTCTCATCCTTCTTTACGTACGATGCATAAGTCAGAATGGTTCCGCAGCCTATGCTGAGCGAGAAGAACGCCTGTCCCATAGCCGCGATACAGGTATCGGCCGTAACCTTGCTGAAATCAGGTACGAACATATACTTGACGCCGTCCATGGCACCCGGCAGGGTAAGTGAGCGGACTACCACCATCACTATGATGACAAACAGCATGGTTATCATGACCTTTGACATTCGCTCAATGCCCTTGCGCACACCAAATACTATGATTGCTCCCGTCAGCCCAAGGAAAATGAGGGTATAGGCCAGAGGTTTCCACGGGTTGCTTATGAATGAGCTGAAACTGAGCGCATAGTCACCCTGAGCGTCAGAGAAAGCAAGGATGCATGAGTCGGCCAGATACTTGACGGACCAGCCTCCCACAACGCAGTAGAAAGAGAGGATGCAGGCCGATGCCAACACTGCCAGAAAACCTATCCAGCGCCACTTGGAGCCGGGAGCCAGACGGTCAAAACTGCTGAACGGATTGGATGCACCGCGTCGGCCTATCAGGTACTCGGATACCATTACGGGCAGACAGAGCACAACCAGCATAATGACATACAGAAGTATGAATGCGGCCCCGCCGTTCTTTCCCATCATGTAGGGAAAACGCCAGATATTACCCAGGCCGATGGCGGATCCTGCCATAGCCAGAAGCATGCCCATACGGCTGCCGAATGTCTCGCGAGGCTTGTGTGCCATCAGAACAGTCTTAATATATCGTTAAGGTTGGCAAATATGAGTAATCCGAACAGGATTATCATACCGATGGTATTGGCCACCTCAAGGAACTTGTCACCCGGCTTCTTTCCGGTTACCACCTCAACCAGCAGGAACAGCACGTAACCGCCGTCAAGTGCGGGAATGGGCAGAATGTTCATGAAGGCCAGGATGATTGAAAGGAAGGCGGTCATAAGCCAGAATGCATGCCAGTTCCACTTCTCGGGGAATATGCTGCCTATGGTGCCGAATCCGCCCAGGCTCTTGGCACCCTCCTTGGTGAAGACGTAACGGAAATCACCTACATAACTCTTCAGGGTGTTCCAGCCGTAACCGATACCGGCAGGGATTGAACTGAAGAATCCGTACTCTATCTCAACAGGCTCGTACTCATCGGTATAATGAACTATTCCTATACGGAAGTTTTCATCGGCTGCCACAGTGAGAGTGTCACGTCCTGCTCCGGGGCGTCCTATCACCAATGAGAGGTTGCGGTCAACATAACTCTCCTCGGCACGGCTTCGGCAATCATTAAGTATGGTCTGGAACTTTGTCCATGTGGATGAGTTCTGTCCGTTTACGCAAAGGATGGTATCACCGGCCATAAGTCCTGCGGCATATGCGCCACCGGTACCGGCAACGACGCTGTCAACGGTCATGGGACTCAGAATTGAGACAAAAGGAACGGTGCGTGTAAAGTCAAAGAGTGAAAGGTCATCGGGCATGGCCAGGTCAACCTTCTGACCGTCACGCAGTACGGTTACCTGCTTGGCCTTGGCTACGGCACGGTAAAGGTCACCGTCAAACTCACGGGTAGCCTTGCCGTCAGTGGCTATGATGACATCTCCGTCACGGAAGCCCAAGGACTCGGCGTGCTCATTGAACTCCATTCCGTGCTTGAGGCCCTGTGCGGGAATATAACTGTCACCCCACTTGCAGAGTACCATTGAGTAGATGAAGAAGGCAAGAATGAGGTTGAACAGTACGCCTCCTACCATTATGAGCAGACGCTGCCAGGACGGTTTGGTGCGGAACTCCCAGGGTTTGGGCTCCTGCTTCATGGCGGCTACATCCATGGACTCGTCAATCATACCTGCTATCTTGCAGTATCCGCCAAAGGGTACCCAGCCCACACCGAACTCAGTGTTCTCGGGAGAACGGCGCCAGTCATCCTCAGGCAGTGACTCAATATCTATGGGTTTGTAGGTTATCTCCTCCTTTCCTTCATAATTGAAGTGCTTCTCCTCCTCGTAGCTTTCAGGCACGTTGGGAGCAAAGAACCTGACGCGGATCTTACCGTTAACGCGCTTGATACGGAAAAGAGAGAAACGGGGATTGAAGAATGCGTAGAATTTCTCAACCCTCACACCGAACAGACGCGAGAACAGGAAATGACCGAATTCATGGAATACTACAAGAATGGTAAGAGAAAGTACAAGTTGGATAAAGCGGATCCAGAATGTTGACATATTGATTAGGTTTAATTGTTCATTTTATTAATGATGCAGCCAGACGGCGTGCCTGGGCATCGGTTTCTATATACTCATCAAGTGTGGATTTCTCTCTGAATTCCGCACGTTCCATAGTCTCGGCTATGACATCACTCATCTCAAGGAAGCCTATCCTATCCTGCAGGAAAGCCGCCACACAGACCTCATTTGCCGCATTCAGTATGCATGGCATGTTGCCGCCGCGCTCAATGGCCTTGTATGCCAGTGCCAGATTGCGGAAACGCTCGGTATCCGGTTCCTCAAATGTGAGTGTTCCCAGAGTGGTGAAATCAACACGCGGGAAATCTGCATTGAGACGGCGCGGATATGAGAACGCATACTGTATGGGCAGACGCATATCGGGGGCACCCAACTGAGCCTTGACGGCACCGTCAGCGAACTGAACCATAGAATGTATTACGGACTGCGGATGTACCACAACCTGTATCTTGCTGTACGGCACGCCAAAGAGCCACTTGGCCTCAATCACCTCAAAGCCCTTGTTCATCATGGTGGCCGAGTCAATGGTTATCTTGGCACCCATATCCCAATTGGGATGTTTCAGGGCCTGCGCCTTGGTAACGGTCTTGAGCTGGTCCAGGCCCAGTATGCGGAACGGGCCGCCGCTGGCGGTGAGCAGTATCTTCTCGACGGGGTTCATGGTCTCGCCGCTAAGGCACTGGAATATGGCGGAGTGCTCTGAGTCAACCGGCAGTATGGGAGTCTTGTACCGGAGCGCAAGTGACGTGATAAGTTCACCTGCCACCACCATGGTCTCCTTGTTGGCCAGGGCTATGGTCTTACCTGCCTTGATGGCCTCAATCGTGGGACACAGACCTGCAAATCCCACCATCGATGCCAGCACAATGTCTATGGGAGAGGCCGTCACAATCTGGTTGATGGCATCGGCCCCGGCATAAACCTTTACGGGCTGTCCGGAGAGTGCCTCCTTGAGTTTGGAATAATGCTGTTCATTCGCTATCACCACCGCTTCAGGCTTAAACTTGAGAGCCTGCTCAATAAGCAAATCGACGCTGTTATTGGCAGTCAAAGCATAAACCTCATATTCATCGGGATGGGAGGCAATGACGTCAAGCGCCTGCTTCCCTATTGAGCCTGTTGAACCTAAAATGGCTATCTGTTTCACTGGAACAATATATATTTTTCGGGATCAAGGGGCTGACCCTGATACCACAGTTCAAAATGAAGATGTGAGCCCTGCAGCGCACGGTCGGTTCCGCGACCCACAAGTGCAACCACGTCGCCCTGCTTTACACGGTCACCGGTCTTCTTGAGAAGTGACTCGCAATGCTTGTAGACCGATATGAGTTCGCCAGGATGTACTATACAGATGGTATAACCCATGTCCGATGTGTACGTAGACATAAGCACTGTACCGTCAAGCACCGAAACCACACTCTGGTTGGGGCTGGCTGCTATATCCACGCCAAGATGCTGGTCAAGGGGATCGTAACTCTTGGTTACCAGACCGGCTGTGGGACGGAAAATGGTTATGCTGAGCACATCGCTCACAGGCTGTGACTGTGACGTGATATTGTAACGCTCGGCCTCCTCATACTGGCGCATGAATGACTCCTCCAACTCGGTACGCTCCATAAGGAGTTCAGTACGTACGCGGGCCAGTGAATCGACCGAATAAACCGTGTCAAGTGATATGGAACCCGATATGATATCCTGCAGCACCGATACGTATCTGTTCTGCATCTCAAAGACCTGCTCCAGAGAGTCTATACGCAGAGCCTCATTCACGATGGCCTGACGTATACGGTAGTCCTCAAGGGTGGTACCTTTCTGCTTGGGCAGACTGCGGAATACCGCAATGCCTCCCCATGCTCCAAGTCCGGCAATGACAATCACGGCCAGGAACAGGATAAAGTGTGATATCTTCATCCTGAATACACGGCGCTGCTCATCCTCATTGACCACAGTGAGTCTGTACAGATAGACAAAACGGCGGAAAAGGCTTTTACGGCCCACCTCCTTGCGTTTCTGACGGATGCTCTTCATATCTCTCTTTATAGTTCTGTAAGTCCCTCGGGAAGGTTATACGTTAAAGTTCTGTTCTTACGGTCCACCTTGGTGATCCATTCGGGGTTGGCCGGTATGATACGCTCATGCTCACCGTCACGTACCTGAAACAGGATATTGGGGGTGCTGTCATCAACTGCATTGACAAAGCCCAGCGGTCCTGCCTTGGAATCAACCACCTTCCAGTCAAGGAATGCACTCCATGTGGGTTCTTCATCATCGGCCTCTGCCAGATACTTGAGCGGCATATAGACGGTCACTCCCATAAAACGGGCCGTTGATTCAACCGTGTCATATCCTTCAAACTTAACCAGAATGGTAGTATTGCTCTTGGGGCGTATAGACTCCAGGAAGAACGGTACCAGTATGCCGTCAAGCGAGCATACCAGGCAGTCAATATCATCGGTCCAGTCAAGTGATGCGGGTACGGTGACAGCCATCTCGCCGCCTACTCCGTGCGGCTTGACTATCTGTCCTATTCTCTGTACCTCGCTCTGCTCAATCATATCAATCCTCTCTTGTTATGTGTGCACCAAGTGCATTCAGGCGGCCGTCAATATTCTGATAACCGCGGTCTATCTGGCCGATGTTATCGATGCGGCTGGTACCCTTGGCACTCATGGCCGCAATAAGCAGTGCAATACCGGCACGGATATCGGGCGATGACATACGGCGGGCGGTCAGCGGGAACTGACGGTCATGGCCGATGACAACGACGCGGTGCGGGTCACAAAGTATCACCTGGGCACCCATGTCAATGAGTTTGTCCACAAAGAACAGGCGGCTCTCAAACATCTTCTGATGTATGAGCACGCTGCCCTTGGCCTGTGTGGCGGTTACCAGCAGCACGCTCAGAAGGTCCGGGGTAAGTCCGGGCCAGGGTGCATCGGCCAATGTCATTATGGAGCCGTCTATGAATGATTCTATCTGGTAGTGTTCCTGTGCGGGAATGAAGATGTCATCTCCGCGCTGCTCCATCATGATTCCCAGACGGGCAAAACTCTCGGGGATGATTCCCAGGTTCTGGTACGATACATCCTTGATGGTGATCTCGCTCTGGGTCATGGCGGCCATACCTATGAAACTGCCCACCTCAATCATATC
>JAFXMB010000004.1 GCA_017530735.1 Bacteroidaceae bacterium
CGGCCGAATACCCGTACTTGCGGTTGCACTCCACCTGGAGAGATGTGAGGTCAAACAGGCGCGGGGCAAAATCCTTGCCTTCCTTGCGGGTTACATCGGTTATGACAAAATTCAGGGGGCGGATCTCTTCAAGCAGAGCCTGGCCGTCCTCTATCTTGGTGAACTTGCCTTTTGTATATGAAAAGGTGGTGTCGCGATATACGGTCTTGAGCTCCCAGTACTGCTCGGGTTTGAAATTGTCAATTTCCTTCTGGCGGTTTACAACCAGTGCCAGGGTGGGGGTCTGAACTCGGCCTATTGAGAGCACTCCGCGGTTATTGCCGTTGCGGTATTTTATGGTGTACAGGCGGGTGGCGTTCATGCCCAGAAGCCAGTCACCTATGGCGCGGCAGAGTCCGGCCTCGTAGAGTGACTTGAACGCATCCTGGTCCTGCAGGTGGCTGAAACCCTCACGTATGGACTCCTCGGTCAGTGACGATATCCATAAGCGCTTTACCGGGCACTTGGCGCCGGCTTTCTGCATCACCCAGCGCTGAATGAGCTCACCCTCCTGGCCGGCATCACCGCAGTTGATAATGCCATCGGCCTTCTGCATGAGTGACTCAATTATCTTGAACTGCTTTTCAATTCCCTTGTCCTCAATCAGCTTGATACCGAACCGGGGCGGAATCATAGGCAGGCTGCCCAGGCTCCAGTTCTTCCAGTTCTGTGTGTAATCATGGGGCTCCTTAAGGGTACAAAGATGGCCGAAGGTCCAGGTTACCTGATAACCGTTACCCTCAATGTACCCGTCGTGTTTTGTCTTGGCACCCAGAACATCGGCAATATCCTTTGCCACGCTGGGCTTCTCAGCTATGCATACTATCATATACGCGAAGGTACAAAATTATTTTGAGCGGAATAGTAGGATTAAGGGGTTGGATTCTTCGGTTATATCAGGATATTTTGCTTTGAGTTCATCATCGTACATGATGGATAAGGGGCTCAATTCATCAAAGTAAATGCCTTTGTAATGGCCATTGAATTGCGGAAGCAGATGGTCCTTGGGAATAGTAGGATGTGTGGACCAAAAGAAAAAATCTGCCTGACCGTTATTCTTTTCATAAAAAACTCTGATATAATGGTATGAGTCTCTCCTTGCCTGAAGATCGAACATCATCAGATTATCGCATTCATAATAACGCAGTTTATCATACGGAGGCAATACACCCGGCTCTTCCTCATAGGGATCAATGATTTCAGAGATAAGTTGATATGCCGTATAAATGGTATCATTGGCAATATGATAGATCTTGTCTTTGAGCCCTGAAAAACCGATTACTGAATCATTTATATGTGTGAGCCAACTGCTGCCTGCTATGAAACCTAAATCATAATCCTCATATGAGATAAGAGTCCGTTTGAAGTTGCCTTCTGAATCTATCATCCATAATCCGCCATGCTGGGTTTGTTGGAACGGGGTGAACAGAACATAACCTCCATCAGGCAGCAATGCAAAATCCAAAGCATTGTATTCATATCGGACTTTACTTACAAACACTCCATCCATTGTATAACGCAGTATTCCTACACCATTGTCAAATACAATGATATGACGTTTTACGGGATCTATATCAATCTTTCTGATATTTAAATATTCACCCGGGCCACGGCCAGTCTTGTCTATCTTTCTGATAAACCGGCCGTTGATATCAAACAGATGAATGACACCTTTATTGAAGTCTCCGGAAAGGATTATAAGCGTATCATCCAATATCTCAATGTCTTTGATATTTTCTCCCAGGAGAGTCTCAAATGCTCCGGTTTCCAACACTACCGTATCGGTCTCAAACATACGGGAAATACTGGGAAACTGTACTGAATCATTGTAATAGACGGGAATATTGATCGTGACAACACTGTCAACCCGCGAAACGCTGCTTTTCTGCGAACAGGAAACGATTAAAACTGTCACCAAAAGTGACAGGCAATGGACAAGGACTCTTCTCATACTTTTTTGTTTTTGCGAAGATAGTGGTTTTTTGGATTACTTTGGCGAAGCGGGGAAAATGGTATAGTTTACTTTTCATAGGTCCAGACCAATCTTTCATCAACTCTCTCTGTCATTATTGCAATGAATCTCAGCAGATTGTTGGCTGATACTGTATAGTACTCATGGCGTAAAGTGCGCTCCAACGGGAGTTTGTGGCGGAAGTCATATTTGTATCTGTAGATTCTGTACAGTTGCCAACGGCCATCATCATATTCATAGTATAATTCCCAGGTCTTGAGACCGTGGTGGTATCGGTACTCAGTCTTCCAAGTAAAACTGTAGTCAGTTTCTTCATAAGCCTTGCTGCTTGTTGTCTTGGAAACAAGTTGTCCGCGACGGTTATATCTGGCCGTAATCAAGACTCTGCCATAAAAAAGGGAGTCTGTCTCATCGGGTTTTACATTTTCTTTTTGGATGATTCTTCCTTGTCTGTCCAGTTTATAAAGAGCCTTGCTTGTGGTTCTGGGTATACTGTTGCCATCATACCATTGTGTTGTTGTCTCAACGGCACTCAATCTGTCATTGGAGAATATTACGGTATCTATTGACAAATAACTGTCTGTTCCCAAATACCGATACCTATACCCTATGTATTGGCCTAAAGAATCATATGAATACCAATAATGATACATTCCGTAACCTACAATCTCTGTCTTTTGTCCCGATGCATTGTAAGTTGTATACCCGGTTTCCACCCATCCGGTGTCCGATAAGCTGTAGTTGACGGTTTTCTTTATCACACCTTCAAGGCTATAAGTCTTTATTGTCTTTTCAGTGTATCGCAGGGTGTCGTTCATATAGGTTTGAAATGTCTCTATAGAGTCAATCCTGTCATCATAAATCTTTATCTCATATTCGGTATAGATGCTGTCTGGGCTGCTATTCCATATACTCCATCGGACATCTGTTTTGGCATTTAGTATTCCGTCTATGTAATAATAGTGGACATGCTTATTATGACGTGTTTTCTCGCCAATATAATCTATCTCCTTATAATCAACAAGGTTATACTCAGAAGGCGTACACTGCCACACTCCCGTTGCTATCAGGAGCAAACAAATACTATTTGAAATTATCTTTTTCATAATTCATTTTCCTTCTTGTAGGTCCATATCTTACGTTCATCAAAATCCCGCCTCAGTCTGCTATCATAATCAGTTTTTTCCAGTAACAGTCTGTGCCTGAAATCATATTTGAAAACAGTAAATGTAATGATATATTTCTTGCCGTCAGAGTAATCATATTCGATAGTCTTGGTCCTTAATCCAAACCTGTACCTGTACTTGAAAGACCTATACTTCTTATTTGGATTAGAATCGAATGAACTGAACTGCGTCTCAGTCTTGATTCGCCCTTTTCGGTCATATCGGTAAACGTCCCAGTAAAGAACTTTGGGCTGGATGCTGTCTTGGTCAGTGTCCAGTTTTTCTTGTAATATTACTCTGCCTTTATCATCCAGCTTGTATCTTGTTCTTGACATAACATGTTGTCTTTCACCTTTTTCCCAGAAATAGTATTGGGTTTTAATAGCTGTAAGTCCGTCCGATGCTAATTCAACCGTATCAACGTAGATGGGAGTATTGGGGTATGAGTATGTGTATCGGAACCCTATCTGTCTGTCAAGTGAATCATACGTGCTCCAACTGTGGTAAAAGTCAGGTCTTACGTTTTCAATCCATCTTCCTTTTGAATCATACAAAGTGTAATCTATTTCCTTCCAATCATCATCCTTATATTTTGAGTAAGTTTCTTTCCGGATTATGCCGTCAGGATTAAAGGTCTTTACAATTTTAGTAGTGTCTTCCGGAACTCCATTCAAATAGCGGTAGGATGTCTCAATGGAATCTATACTGTTATTGCCTTTTATTACATCATAGTAAGTTACCGTGCTGTCAACCAGATCTGTAACCCTTGTCAATACCTCAGTCTTGGAGGAAAGAACGCCGTTTTCATATTGATACGTTATCCAAGTATCAAGATCATCCTCATCACAATACTCTTTGTATTCAACAAGCCTGTAGACCGATGAGCATTGGCAAACTCCCAAGGGGAGTAGTAAAACAAAGGCAAACTGTAGCAAACCCTTATTCATGTTATCATTTGTTATCGGGTCAAAGATAATATGTCATAAATGTCGGGAACAACAGACAGCCGTTGCAATACTGTTGCATTTGCAGTATCTCCGCCAAAGTGTCCCACGCTAAGGCGGGCGAGAGTGGGCTGGGAGGCGGGTGAGCGTGGGACACGGGCTCCAGATGAGGGGATGTAACACAGTGAACCCCGCTGCACGGTGGGTGAGCGGGGTTCTTGTGGGACACTTTGGCGTTATTCAACCAATACGGAATCGATTTTTATGACAGGCTCTTTACTGCTATAATCTTCATCAAAAATGACTCTGGTTTTCTTTTTGCATTGGGGGCACTCGAACTCCAAAAATGAATGGTGCTTACCATTGTCGTAGTTCTGAAAAGTATCTTTAAAGATGCTGGTCTTATTAAGTGAATAACGGCGAAAGTCTTTTTCACCTATAGATACCTCACAACCACATTTGGGACATGTATAGAGTGTTTTGTTATACACTTGGGGATCTTTTTGTTCAAGGACTGTGTCTGAAAACACTGAATTTGCCAGATACTCTTCATACAGGATAGGGGCCCCCGTTATGTATTTGGCAATATCCTTTGGTTCGGTGTACTCGGATATGGTCTGGCAGTCTTTTGTAATACCCCATTTCTTGGTGCAGATTGTCCAATTGGTGCAATAGGGCTTTTGGGTGGTTACAATAATGGTGTCGTGTCTATTCCGATACTCCAGACAGATGCTTTCTCCAATCTCGAACCGGGTTATGGAATAGTGCTTCTGCACAAGGAAATAGAGGCTGTTATACAGAGACCAGAAAATCTCATCTCTGGTTTCCAGGTCCGGAATGGCGGGCAGATTGGTCCGGTTGGAGGTATCGGCCTTTGAAAAATACCTGCTCCCAATAAACCCGGCATAGTTCTTTATGGACATGGGTCTCTCATCATTGATGATGCTCCTGCCCAGAAATCCTTTCATCCTGAAGGACGCATTGTTATCTCCATTCCAGTTTTTACCTATTTCAATCAGCCTGTTGTTGGGGCCGATGTACGAGACGAGCACGCAATCCCTTAATATCTCCATCCTGCGTGTCTTATAACCAAAATCCGAAACAAGGAAATCAAAATACTTGACGATCTCCCAGAAACTCTCCTGGGGATCAGTCATTTCAAAAGATCCAACTTTCACCATATTTTTATCTGTTGACTATTGATTGTTGCTAAGTTAGTGAATTTTATAAGAGGTTCAGTATTAAAGCTGCTGGATTAGGGAGACCATTTTATCTACGGTAATGTCTTTCTCATTGATTTTGATTTCATATGTGCCGTACTGGTTTTTGCCGATTACCGGATCGGTTACATCGGCCACTATGAAATAGACGGCATTGGATATATCTCCAAAATCTGATTGGACATACATCCAATAAGCGACCTGTTGGAGAGTTTTCTCATATTTCTGGAGATAGTCTTGTTTGTAACTGCGTCTGTATTTTAATCTTTTGAAATTGAAGGTGAGTTGTAAATCAGTACGCATGAAGTCTGATAATTCTGTAACTGAGAACAGTCTTAGTCTTACATTGAAAGGATCGGAGCTAAATGATGATTTATTTATTCTTATATCCACAAAATCTTCAGGATAGTAGCTCTTGAATATCTTGCAGGCGGAATCTGCAATTGCTTTCTGCTGTTCCAAAAGTGCATTGTCGTCTGCTTCTACTGCATGCATAACATTCCAAAAGACATCTAAGGTTTGTCGGCATAACCCTCTAGGTTGCCAACTGTGCACTCCATCGGATTTATAGAACAAAAAGAAGGTGATTCCGTCAAATCCATAATTCTGATTGGTGTAGTAATTGGCAGTCATAACGGAATGCTTTGCCAAAAACACTAATGATGAATATAATTCCGAGTCACATTCTTTCAAGTATTCCTTTTCCCCTGTTACTACTTTGATGGTTCCATTATTGAAAGATAGAGCCGGACTTCCGGAATGGAAAGGTGCAAACATGAAATTCACCTCCGCTTCGGTGTCAAATAACCGGTCAATTTCTTCACCCAATATTTTATAATCCATCATGGACATCGGTCTAAATGCTTTCTGGGCATTTACATTGAGGCAACAAATGGCCGATGCAACAACGCTGATTAATATGAATCTTTTCATTTCCGTTTTTTGTTTGAATTACAGGGACAAACATATTTCTATTTGTTTTTCAGAACAACAACTTGGCGTTGCAAAACTGTCGCATTTGAGCGCTAAGTTGCCAAAGTGTCCCACAAGAGGCCGCGTTAGAGGGTATTGTGGCGGGGGTGAGTGTGGGACACGGGCTCTGGATGAGGGCGTGTAACACACTCATCGGCCCGAGAGATGGCTCTGGCGCGGGTGGGTGTGGGACACTTTGGCGGGGCGTACAATTGGGGTCATGCCCCAATGGCACAGGGAAACGATACTATTGTATAAAATAGCGATTTTGTGGCCTGCCCCTTTGTATGTAGTTTATTTTTCATAAGTCCAGATGGTTTTTTGCCAAGGTCTTCTGAAGATTATATAGTCACTGGGACTATAAGCGAATGATTTGAGCGGAACCCTTGCGCGGAAATCATATTTCCACGTGTTCACACTCTGTTTATGGAACTTGCTGTCCTTCATCATATAGGCTACAATCTTGGTCCTCAATCCGTTTTTATACTTTTCTTCGTATTTCCTGATAGGCTCTTTATGATAACTGCTGTCGCGGTATTCTTTTTTGCTCTCTATCCTTATTCTTTTACCTCTACCGATATATTTATATGTATCTGTAATGAATGTAGGATGATCGTCATCAGTCTCATCGGGGTCAAATAATTCCCTGCTGAGTATTCTGCCTTTATTGTCATAGACATGAATTGCCTTTCCTGTAATAACTATAGAATCAGAGTTTGTCTGGACATAGTCTGTCCTGACAGACTGGAGGCCATCATCAGAATAATCTATTTTTTGGCCTGACTTTTGGATTGTGCCGTCATCTTTTATAATTGTATGCGTATAGCCGGTAGAGCGGCCCTGTGAATCATAAGTGTGCAACAAATGAAAATCGCCGGTTCGGTATTCAATCTCCCTTCCTTTCTCATCTGTTTTTAGGAATGATGTCTCTTTCCATTCATCACCCACGAGGCGATATGATCTGACAGAACCGTCACTGCTTTTTATACGTCTACTGCTGCTGTTGATTGTTTCAATGGTATCGGTCGTCTGGCCGTTACGCCTGATTTCATACTCTGTCCAGGAGGAGTCCGGAGCATTGTTGAAATAAATGACACGGGTAACAAGAGCAAGATTACCATCTGTATAATGATACTCTTCACGCTCAAAAACCTCATCATCATGATACTCAATCCTGCTCAACAGATTGCCGCGTGTACTGCTGCAGGCCGCGACCAGCAGAGCGAATGATAATACAGCAAATAAATTCTTCATAATCCAGTCTTATTTGCTGCAAAACTAAGTGCATATAAGGGGAGATACAAGGATTAGGCGCTGCAAAACTGTTGCATTTGAGCGCAAAGTTGCCAAAGTGTCCCACAAGAGGCCGCGTTAGAGGGTATTGTGGCGGGGGTGAGTGTGGGACACGGGCTCTGGATGAGGGTGTGTAACACACTCATCGGCCCGAGAGATGGTTCTGAGGCGGGTGGGTGTGGGACACTTTGGCGGGGCGGGGGTATAAAAAAGGTGCCAAACGGGAAAGACCATTTGGCACCTTTTTGGGGGGGGAGTGGAGCTGTTACTCAGCGAGGAGCAGTTCCATGATCTGGCAAGCGGCCTTGGCTACGCTGGTGCCGGGGCCGAAGATGGCGGCTGCACCTGCTTTGTAGAGGAAGTCGTAGTCCTGTGCGGGGATAACACCGCCCACGATTACCATGATATCCTCGCGGCCCAGTTTCTTGAGCTCCTCGATTACCTGCGGAACAAGAGTCTTATGGCCGGCGGCAAGGGAGGAGACGCCCAGGATGTGGACATCGTTCTCAACGGCTTCGCGGGCAGACTCGGCAGGAGTCTGGAAGAGCGGACCCATATCCACGTCAAAACCGCAGTCGGCGTAACCGGTGGCTACAACCTTGGCGCCGCGGTCGTGACCGTCCTGACCCATCTTGGCAATCATGATACGGGGCTGACGGCCCTCCTTCTTAGCGAACTCTGCTGTAAGCTGGCAGGCTCTCTCAAAGTCTGCGTCTTTCTTGCTTTCTGATGAATACACGCCTGATATTGTTCTGATTACTGCTTTGTAACGGCCTACGACCTTCTCGCAGGCATATGAAATCTCACCCAGTGATGCACGCACCTTGGCAGCCTCGACGGCAAGAGCAAGCAGGTTGCCCTGTCCGGTCTCGACGCACTTGGTGATAGCATCAAGAGCCTTCTGTACATCGGCCTCATTGCGGTTAGCGCGGAGCTGCTTTAAGCGCTCAATCTGCTGGTTGCGTACGGCGGTGTTATCGACCTCAAGGATATCGATGGGATCCTCGTGGTCCAGACGGTACTTGTTGGTACCTACGATGGTCTGAACGCCGGAGTCGATGCGGGCCTGTGTGCGGGCTGCAGCCTCCTCGATACGCATCTTGGGCAGACCGGTCTCGATGGCTTTGGCCATACCGCCCAGCTTCTCAATCTCCTGGATGTGCTCCCAAGCCTTGTGGGCAATCTCGTTGGTGAGAGACTCAATGTAGTATGAGCCTGCCCACGGATCAACCTCACGGCATATGTTGGTCTCCTCCTGGATGTAGATCTGGGTGTTACGGGCAATACGGGCACTGAAATCGGTAGGCAGTGCTATGGCCTCGTCCAGAGCGTTGGTGTGCAGAGACTGGGTGTGACCCAGGGCTGCTGCCATAGCCTCGATGCAGGTACGGCCAACGTTGTTGAACGGATCCTGCTCGGTGAGTGACCAACCTGATGTCTGGCAGTGTGTACGCAGAGCCATTGACTTGGGGTTCTTGGCACCGAAGCTCTTGGTTATCTTGGCCCAGAGCAGACGGGCTGCACGCATCTTGGCAATCTCCATAAGGTGGTTGGTACCGATGGCCCAGAAGAATGACAGACGCGGGGCGAATGTATCGATGTTCATGCCGGCGTTGATACCTGCACGCAGATACTCCATACCGTCGGCCAGAGTGTAAGCCAACTCGATATCGGCGGTGGCACCTGCCTCCTGCATGTGGTAACCGGAGATTGATATTGAGTTGAACTTGGGCATATTCTGTGATGTGTACTCGAATATGTCGGCGATGATCTTCATTGAGAACTTGGGCGGATATATATAGGTGTTACGCACCATGAACTCCTTGAGGATATCGTTCTGGATGGTTCCCTGAAGCTCCTCAAGTGTGGCACCCTGCTCCAGACCTGATACGATGTAGAAGGCCAGGATAGGCAGAACGGCGCCGTTCATTGTCATTGATACTGACATCTTATTAAGAGGTATGCCATCGAACAGCACCTTCATATCCTCTACCGAGCAGATGGATACACCGGCCTTACCTACGTCACCTACCACACGCTCGTGGTCGGCATCGTAGCCGCGGTGGGTGGCAAGGTCAAACGCAACAGACAGACCTTTCTGACCGGCGGCCAGGTTACGGCGGTAGAATGCGTTAGATTCCTCAGCGGTGGAGAATCCGGCATACTGACGGATGGTCCAGGGACGCATCACATACATGGTCGAGTAGGGACCACGCAGGTTGGGGGCGATACCGGCGGCATAGTTCAGATGCTCCATGCCCTCCAGATCCTCCTTTGTATATACAGGCTTTACTTCAATGTGCTCCGGAGTCTTCCAGATCTCATCGGCACCAGCCTTTGTCTTGCATCCGCAAAGAGCCTCCTTGGGGGCTGCGGACTTGATGTCTATATTCTTGAAATCGGGTTTCATAACTACGGATTATTTGATGTTAAGCTTGCTGTTGAAATCACGGAGAGTCTCAAGTACGTTGCAGCGTACATGGACGTAATTCTCAATACCGGCGGCCTTGAGGTCCTCGATGCAGGCGGGGTTACCGGCAATAACGAATATTGCGCTGTCACCTACAGCCTTGAATGCGGCGGGACCGTACTCGGCGTACTCGTCGTCGCTTGAGCAGAGCACCACGATATCGGCGCCTGCCTTGCGGGCTGCCTCGGCTCCCTCCTCGACGGTCTTGAAACCAAGGTTGTCTATAATCTCGTAGCCTGCGCAGCCAAAGAAGTTACCCGAGAACTGGGCGCGGGCCTGACGCATGGCCAGATTTCCGATGGTGAGCATGAACACCTTGGGACGGCGGCCGCTGGCCTCGGTCTGCAGGCGCAATGCCTCAAACTCTGATGCTATGCGTGATGTGTCAAGGGTTGCGATGGTAGCCTCACCCTCTGCCTTGCAGCAGCAGTTGCAGGTCTTGGGGGCGCGACCCTCGGACATCTCCTTGATGTTGGGGAACTGGTTGGTACCCAGAAGTGACTCCTTACGCTTGGCGGCGTTCTCATGACGGGTGGCGTTGGTGGCGTTTACAGCCTCCTGAACCTTACCGGCCTTGACCAGTGCCAGCATACCGCCCTCATCCTCAACCTGGAGGAACAGCTTCCATGCCTGCTCTGCCAGAGCCTCGGTCAGGTTCTCAACGTAGTATGAACCGCCGGCGGGATCTACAACCTTGTCAAAGTGTGACTCCTCCTTAAGCAGCAGCTGCTGGTTGCGTGCCAGACGCTCCGAGAACTCATCAGACTTCTGATATGCTGCATCGAACGGGGTGACTGTTATTGAGTTGACACCTGCCAGAGCGGCACTCATGGCCTCGGTCTGTGAACGCAGCAGGTTTACGTACGGGTCAAACACGGTCTGGTTGTACTTGGTGGTGACTGCGTTTATGAACATCTTGCATGAGCAGCGGCAGATGCCGTCCTCGGGGTTCTTGCCGCAGTGGCACTCGGGCTTGTAGGCCTCAACTATCTTGGCCCACAGCATACGTGCTGCGCGGAACTTGGCAATCTCCATGAAGTAGTTGGAGCCGATACCCATGTTGAACTGGATTTTCTTGGCTACCTTGTCGGCGGGAACGCCGGCCTCGGTGAGGGAACGCATGTATTCGTTACCCCAAGCCAGTGCGTAACCCAACTCCTGATAGCAGAATGCGCCGCTGTCAGTAAGCATTGAAGCCTTGACGGTAAGGGCGCGGAACTTCTTGAGGGGCTCAAGTATCTCAATGAGCTTGGCGGCGTCATCGAGACCGCACTCAACTCCGTGCTTGAGCATTGAGCCGATGGGATCGTATGAGATTGAACCCTTCAGTGTGCTCAGGTCATAGCCTTTCTTGGTAAAATAGTCAACCAGAGCCTGGGCCTGTGCGCAAGCCAACTGAGGCTTGGTACTGAAGTTCAGTTCTATGCAATCGGCACAGATGTCCTTGAGCAGTGCTTCCAGATCAGCACCCTCAATCAGACGGCCGCGGCAGCAGAAGCTGAGTGAATCGACACCCTTGTTAAGAATGTCCAGTGCCTTGGCGTTGGCCTCCTTGATGTCCTTTGTGCTGATGCCCTGACGAACGAACCATGAATTGCAGGCTTTGGTGCCGCGCTTGTAAGGAAATTCTCCGGGTTTGGTTTCAGTGTCAAGGCCTGCCAGATCCTCCTGACGGTAGAACGGCTGTACCTTGAATCCCTCGTTGGTTCTCCAAACGAGTTTCTTCTCAAAATCGGCGCCCTTAAGGTCTTCCGTGATTTTGGCCATCCACTCCTCGGTGGACACGGGCGGGAACTCTGAGAAGAGTTTTTCTTTGTAGTTTGACATAAAATATTACTTGTTTGATAGGATAATTCTCTTGCTATGGCCCTCGCTGAGCGCATAGTCTGGCAAAGATATGTAATTAGATTGAGTAAACCTACTTAAATCTTTAGATTTATATTCTATGAATAACTATAAATTTTTAAGGTTTTATAATAGAGTGCAGACGGCTATTATCGGCAAATTGTAAGTAACTTTGCACCCGAAAATTAGGACAACTTATTATATCTGGACAAAACACTGATTTACAATGGATTGGATTAAGACGCTTCTGTTTGACACTGAATCAATAGCCCATCTGCTTCTGCTTTACTCTTTTGTCATCGCCGTTGGCATGATGCTTGGAAAACTCAAGTTCCGCGGAGTTTCTTTCGGCGTGGCATTCATACTTTTTACAGGTATCGTAGTGGCTCATTTCGGTTTTACCGGCAATATCAAGACTATAAGTTTTGTTCAGGATTTCGGACTGATACTTTTTGTCTACAGCCTTGGTCTTCAGGTGGGACCGTCGTTTTTCAGTTCATTCGCCAAGGGCGGAATTCAGATGAACCGTCTGGCCGTACTTATGATATTCCTTAATATCGTGGTTGCTATAGGTGCTTATCTGCTCCTGTTTGACCGTACCGATCCCGACAGTTTCCCCATGCTGGTGGGCGTGCTGAGCGGTGCCGTAACCAACACTCCGGGACTGGGTGCTGCCGAGGAGGCGTTGCGTCAGATGGGCGGCGGCACAGCCGAGATTGCCAACGGTTACGCATGCGCCTATCCGCTTGCAGTAATTGGTGTCATTATGGTGCCGATGATAGTGAAAGCCATCTGCCGTGTCAAGGATGACAAGGAGAACGCCCAGTTGGAGAGCATGAAGCAGCAGGATACCAGCACCAAGCCCATGAGACAGTATCTGGAGATGACCAATGAGCGCCTGGACGGCAAGACTATCCTTGAACTGCGTCGTCTCATCAACCGTGAGTTTATCTGCTCACGTCTGCTTCATGACGGCGTGGTTGTCACTCCCCACCGTGACAGTGTGGTTAACCTGGGCGACCAGCTCTGCGTGGTAAGTGCGGAGGATGACGGTGAGGCTATACGCACGTTGTTGGGATCGGCTGTAGAGGTTGAATGGGATAACGTGAAGGGTACCGAGCCTCTGGTTTCACGCCGTATCGTTGTGACCAAGGAGAAACTCAACGGCAAGACTCTGGGACAGTTGCATCTGGGCAGCATATATGATGTCACAATCACCCGCGTGGTACGTTCAGGTACGGAGTTGTTTGCATCGGCCAGCCTGGTACTTCAGATAGGTGACCGCCTGTCAGTGGTAGGTAAGGAGAGCAGTGTGGCTGCCGTTGCACAGCGTGTGGGCAATGAGATGAAACGTCTGGATGTGCCTAATATCGCCACATTGTTTATAGGTATTCTGGTGGGTGTGCTGTTTGGAAGTATTCCAATTGCAATTCCGGGTATTCCCACTCCGCTCAAACTGGGTCTGGCCGGCGGTCCGCTGGTTGTAGCTATCCTTATAAGCCGATTCGGATACAAACTGGGTCTGGTTACATATACCAAGGCAAGCGCACTTATGATGCTGCGTGAGGTGGGTATAGCACTCTTCCTGGCAAGCGTGGGAATCAAGTCAGGTGCCACTTTCGTGGAGACGATAACATCGGGCGACGGCCTTACTTATATGCTGGCCGGTCTGCTCATAACCGTTATTCCGGTATTTGTGGTGGCTCTGATAGCACGCAAGCGTCATAACATGAATTACTACAGCATACTGGGTCTTGTGGCAGGTGCCAGCACCAATCCTCCGGCTCTGGCTTTTGCCAACAGCCAGACCGAGCATGACGCTCCGGCTGTGGCTTACTCTACGGTTTATCCTTTGACTATGTTTTTGCGGATACTCACTGCTCAGCTTTTGGTGCTGATTGGGTGTAGCATTTTTTAGGGTCAGACCCCTTTGCGTCGTATTGGACGCAGTACGTTTATTAGATTTGGCAACGACGCAAAGGGGTCAGACCCTGCTCGTTCAGTTACCAATTCTGATTTAGGATGTAGGGGATGCCGGAGGCGGTGATTCCGGCGCCGCTGATGGTGTAGCGGGTTGAGTAGCTGTTGTTGTAGAACTCAACGCGGGCATTGCCCTGATTGTCGGTTATGACATTGGGGTTCCAGTAGAGGGTGCGGCGGGCATCGACATCACCGTAAACGCCGCCTTCAGGGTATTGGGGCGAGTAGAACTCAACCGGCAGGGAGAAACCCTCAATCGTGGTTGTCCTGCGTCCCAGATTCCGGATATCATTGTAAGAGAGCAGATCCTTTTCGTTCTTGATCTGAATATCTATGAGATAGTACCTGTCCCAGCAGGTGTCAACCCATAGGAACCAGTCTGAGTCAATACGCTTTCTGTGATAATCAACCAGGATCGGGGTGAATTGTACAAAGTAACTGGGAAACATGGGCTTGTCATACACAATGATGCTCTTGACGTCAATCATGTCAATTCCCATGGGATTGTCAAACGGTTTCTTGTCCAGTATCTTCTTTTCGTCATGGACGTAGAAATAGGGCTTGATGGGTTCGTTGTCATCAGTGTAGAAACGTATTCCCTGTTCCAGGAAGTATCCGTTTACATCGGTGGTGTATTCGCCCAGATCCAGTTCCATCTCGGCGTCCTTCTGGGCATCCCATGAGGTGTATGTGTCATAATCCACAAACTGGCGCTTTTCGGTAATATCCACATCATCAAGCACTATACCCAGATCCTCGCGGATGACCAGAGGCAGTCCGTCATCGGTAAAATCAACCTCTTCTTTCCTGGGCCTGTTGTGCTCCAGGTCAATCTCCTGTTTCAGGAACGGTTTGGGCTCGGGGCGGTCGGAACGCTCAAATTTGATACGTGTGCTTTTCTCAAACTTGGACCGTCCGTTCCTTTTCTTGGACATAAGGTTTATGGTCATCTTGGCCTCACCGTAGAAATCAGAGAGGTCAAAGCCGAAATATCCGGTTGTATCAGTGTGATATTCAAATGTCTCAAACTTGGTTTTGTCATAATTGGGCATGACCGATGCATACACGTCAATGTCCGATACCGGATTCCTGCGGGAGTAGGAGAGCACCCATCCATTCATGGTGAGGCTGTCCTCGATACGGTGTTTCTCGGCGTAGAATTTCTGTCCGGTCATGAGTTTCCACTCATAACGCTCCCAGCCTTGTATAAGCGTGAGCAGGTTAAGGGCTGCGCGGTGTTCATTGTCATCGGCCTCCAGATACCATGCGGGGTTGTGGATGTATCCCTTCAGGTCCGATGAAAGCAGCAGGTTGGACTGAAGGTTTTCTGTTTGTCCGTTACCGTAGTCGCTGATATCACGTATTGAAATGCAGAAACGGTCACGCAGCGGATTACCGTTCTTATCGGTCAGTTTGAATTTGATGACCTCCTTGCTGAAGGGCTTACGTGACATGCTGTCGGTCTGTAAGGAGATGGTAGGGCTGCGGAATTTCTCATTGTTGTGGAAAATGCTTCGTGACGAGAGTATCCGGCCCTCCTTGTTGTACAGGGTCATGCGGCATACGCCGATGGGCCATCCGGAGCAGTCAATGTCCAGGTCTGAACTGTCGTCATCGTGGATTTCCCGGAAATAGATGACATCGCCGCGGCATGTCACTGCAATGGCTGTCTGCTCTCCTATAAGGTCCGATGTGCGCGTGATGCTGACCTTGAGAAGTGAATCGGATACAGGCACGGTTGTCATGGAATAACCGCTCTTGAGGGCCTTGGGCAGTGTGAAACGGGTTCTCTTGCCGTCTGATGTCACAAAATGAACGGTCTCACTGCCTTTGGGTACGATTGTGAACAGCCCCATTCCGTCATGCACGGTTTGTGCGGTTACATTTCCGTCCTGATATTCCAGTGTACCCTCAAGTTCAAAGCCGTCATTTCCGGTAGCCTTGAAGGCCACGTTGCAGGGCAGGCCGGCAATCAGGTCGCCACCCTCGGGGAAGAATGAGACATTGACCTTGCGCGAATCCTCATCGGCCTCGGCACGGATACCTTCAATCATGGGATTGACATTCTTGAGCACCACGTGTGAGTTGTCAAAATCTCCCGGCTTTTTGGGCTTGGTGTATACCGGAATCACGCGTGAGAAGATGGCCTCATGGCTGAAGTCAAGCATATTCTGGGTGTACGCCCTGATTTCATAGAAACCGCTGGGATATTCGGTGACACCGCGTTTTTCACGTGACTGTGTGGTGGATACATCCATCAGTGAGATGGCACCGTCACATTGGCCGGCTACGACCTTGAGTTTCTGTTGCAGTATGAGTTGCCCGGTAGGGGCCAGGAAATCAACATAAAGCACCTTGCTGGGGGCACGCTTAAGGGTTGTTGCGTGGGTTACGAATGCCTTGAACCAGATGGTCTCTCCCTGGAAATATGCGGTGTTGTCAAATTCCAGATATACCTTCTCCTGGGGGAATATGGTGTTGAACTGATGGATGTTGCCCGAAAAACGCATGAGTTCACGGGTATAATCATCGGATGTCTCGGGGCGGTTTTGGGCAAACAACCCGGAACAGAACAGTATGGCAGTAATCAGGTAGACAAAACGTTTCATGGCGGTAAAAATACAAAAAACAACGGGAACCCGGTTACCGGATCCCCGTTATAATTGTTTCCTGTTCTATGGATTACTGTGGACGTGCGCCACCGAAACCACCCTGAGGCATGCCGCCGCCAAAGCCGCCGCCGAAGCCGCCCTGGCCGCCCTGCTGACGCTGCTGACGACGCTGCTCCTGGATTTCGTCATATTTCTTCTTCTGGTCATCGGTCAGGAAAGACTTGATCTTGGCCTCCTGAGCGGCGCGCTGCTTCTGCATCTGCTCCATCATGGCCTGCATATCCTCCTGTGCGGGCTGACCGCCACCGTTCTGCATCTGCTCACGGCGTGCTGCCTGCTCCTTGGCGTTTGCAACATAGTAGTTGTAGATTGAGTCATACTGAACCTGGTTCAGTTCAAGCTGCTCCTTGAGACGGTCAGCCTGACGCTTGGCCATATCCTCAGGATTCATACTCATACCCTGGCCGCCGCCGAAGCCGCCGCCAAATCCCTGTGCAAAGCTCAGTGTTGAAATCATCAGAGCTGCGATTGCGAATAAAATCTTCTTCATTGTTTTGTTATTTTAGGTTAGAAGTTGTTTAAACTTTGCTTATTTAAGATATCGCGAAATTGCAAAAGTTTAATGGACCTCATTAAAAAATGTATCTTTGCAGAAAAGAAAGGAATATAAATGGCAGAATTGAAAACACCCCAGGAACTGGGTACGGAAAAAATCGGAAAACTTCTAATCAGGTACGCCGTACCGGCCATGATTGCTATGCTGGCCTCATCGCTTTACAACATTGTGGACCGTGCGTTCATAGGCCACGGAGTCGGTCCTATGGCTCTTTCGGGTCTGGCTGTGACTTTCCCGCTTATGAACCTCTCGGCGGCACTGGGATCAATGGTGGGCGTGGGCTCGGGAACCATGATTTCACTCAAATTGGGTCAGAAAGACCATGAGAGCGCCCAGATGCTGTTGGGCAACTCAGTAACACTGAACATACTGATTGGAGTGCTGTTCGGCGTATTCTCACTCATATTCATCAATCCCATACTTACTCTTTTCGGTGCGACCGATGTCACCATCGGCTATGCTCGTGAGTATATGGTGATAATCCTGGCGGGTAACGCATTCACCCACCTCTATCTGGGAATCAACTGCATACTGCGTGCTGCAGGACACCCCAACAAGGCAATGGTGGCAACCATCGGAACGGTGCTCCTGAACACATTGCTGGATTACCTCTTTATTATGGTGTTCCACTGGGGTATCAAGGGTGCCGCAATTGCCACGGTCATATCGCAGGTCCTGGCATTTGTATGGCAGTGCTTCCAGTTGTCAGACAAGAGTGAACTCATACACCTTAAAAAAGGTACATTCCGCCTGCGCGGTGATCTGGTCCGTAACATGCTTACCATCGGCCTTTCACCCTGTCTTATGAATGCGGCCGCCTGCTTTGTGGTTCTGCTTATAAACCGCGGATTGCTCAAATACGGCAGTGACGTGGCTATAGGAGCCTACAGCATAATAAACAGCATAGGCTTCATGGTGGTAATGATGGTTATGGGATTCAACCAGGCCATGCAACCCATTGCAGGTTATAATTACGGTGCCCGTCAGATGGGCCGTGTACTAAGGGTGCTTAACCTGACCATGTTCTTTGGCACCTGTGTCACCACGTTGGGGTTTGCCATAGGCGAGTTCCTTCCGGATATGTGCATACGCATATTCACCGATGACCCCGAACTGACCGCCATCACACATAACGGAATGAAGATAAACTTCATATTCTTTCCGCTCATAGGATCGCAGATGGTGATAGGAAACTTCTTCCAGAGCATAGGAATGCCCGGAAAGTCCATCCTCATGTCACTGTCCCGTCAGTTGCTCCTGCTCATTCCGTTCCTTATTATATTGCCGCGCTATTACGGCATAGACGGAATATGGTACAGTATGCCGGCATCGGACATACTCTCTGTAATATTGGGATTCTCCCTTCTTGTTCCTCAAGTAAGAAAACTCAAAAAAATGGTGTGATATGGATAAGCACTACTGTATATGCATAGGCCGCAAGTTCTGTAGCGGTGGCCGTAACGTGGCAACTATTGTCGCAGAGAAACTGGGTATCAGGGTGTATGACCGTGACCTTTTAAAGAAGGCCGCTCAGGACACCGGTTTCAGCGAAAAGTTCTTTGACGAGGCCGATGAGGAGAAGACCCGCAAGGGCCTGCGCTCACTGTTTATGGGTCACTTCAACAGCAACGGCATGTCAAGCAACTATCTTAGCAACGAATCCATATTCAACATGCAGAGCGACGCCATCCGCAAGATACACGAATCCGAGGACTGCGTATTCATAGGACGTTGCGCCGATTACGTGCTGCGTGACAGCGACCGTCTGCTCAACGTATTCATTGCGGCCGATATCAACGACCGCGTGGCCCGTGTGATGCGCCATGCCGGCGATGACATGACCGAGTCCAAGGCCCTGTCGCTGATAGAGGACATTGACCGCAAGCGTTCATCGTACTACAACTACTTTACCGGCCGTACATGGGGTGATACCGCCGTTTATGACATCTGTCTTAACAGTACCACCTTCGGGTATGAGAGGTGTGCCGATATAATAGTATCTTTGGCAAAGGAAAAACTTGGAATATGAAAAAGATAGGAATCCTGTCCGATACCCATGCCTATTGGGATGACCGTTACGCCACCTTCCTGGAGGGGTGTGATGAGATATGGCATGCCGGCGATGTGGGGTCGTACGAGATTCTGGAACGTCTTTCCAAGATAGCCACCGTCCGCGCCGTGTGGGGTAACTGTGACGGGCAGGATGTACGCCGTTTCACAACCGAGATTTACCGCTTCAAGGTGGAGGATGCCAACGTCATGATAAAGCACATAGGCGGCTCGCCTGACCATTATGACCGTTCCGTGCGGGAGCAGTTGCTAATAGAGACTCCGGACTTGCTGGTGTGCGGCCATTCGCACATACTCAAAGTCATGCACGACAAAAAATACAATATGCTTTTCATCAACCCCGGAGCCGCCGGTCTGCAGGGCTGGCAGCAGGTACGGACATTGGTCCGCCTGGAGGTGGAAGGCAAGACTTTCAGGAACCTTGAGGTTCTTGAGATCAAACGCGAGAATGATATCTGATTATTTGATACTATGGAAGCAATCACATTACTTGAACTCAACGGCCGCGTCAGGAGCACTCTGCAGTTTGAGATGCCCGATGCCTACTGGGTGCAGGCGGAGATAAGCAGCATCAGCCCCTCGGGGCAGGGACACTGCTATCTGGAACTTGTGCAGAAGGACGCTACCGGCCGTAATTTCCTGGCCAAGGCCAAAGCCAATATCTGGCGCGGCACATGGCTTAAGTTGAAACCCTATTTCGAGGCCCAGACGGGCGAGACGCTTAAAGTGGGAATGAAAGTCCTGCTTCAGGTAACCGTCACATTCCACGAGGTCTACGGCTATTCGCTGGTGGTACAGGACATAGATCCTACATATACCATGGGCGATATGGCACGCCGCCGCAAGGAGATACTGGAACAACTGGAGAAAGACGGCGTGATAGGACTGAACCGTGAACTTGAGATACCTGCGCTGCCGCAAAGGATAGCGGTCATCTCATCGGCCACGGCTGCCGGTTGGGGCGATTTCCGCAATCAGTTGGACGGCAACATCTACGGATTCCGATTCTACGTGAAACTGTTCCCCGCCGCCATGCAGGGTGACGATGTGGAGCGCAGTGTGATATCGGCCCTGAATGCGGTTGCCATGCGCAGGGAAGATTTTGACGTGGTAATCATAATAAGGGGCGGAGGTGCCGTGAGTGAACTGAGTTGCTTTGACTCATACAACCTGGCATTCAACATAGCCAATTTCCCGCTGCCCGTGATAACCGGAATAGGACACGAGCGTGACGATACGGTGGCCGATGTGGTAGCGCACACCAAGGTCAAGACGCCCACCGCTGCAGCCGAGTTCATCATAAACAGGGTGTTTGACACCGCATCGGAACTTGAAAACCTGACCCGTAGGATGAGCGACGCCATAAGTGAGAAGATGAACGCCGAGAAGGTGAGAATAGAAAGGATGTCACAGAAGCTACCCTCATTGTTCGCAGTGCTTAAAACGCGTCAGGAACAGGTCCTGGAGACAATGTGGATAAAAACAGTCAACGGAGTCCGCAATATGCTTACCGCTCAGGCTCATAAACTGGAAATAGTTGAAAAGAGCCTGGCCGCCGCAGATCCTCAGGTCATCCTGAAACGGGGTTATTCGCTGACCCGGCTGAACGGACGTGCGGTCAGGTGTGCATCGGACCTTAAGAAGGGTGACCGTCTGACCACCGTGTTTGCAGACGGAAGCGTGGAGAGTGAGATTATTTGATTACAAACCTAAATACCAACAAGAATGAAATACGAAGAAGCAATGAAGCGCCTGGACGAGATAGTATCCGGGATTGAAGAGAACAAGATGGACATAGACCAGATCGGTGAGAGCCTCAAGGAGGCCCGTGAACTCATCAAGTTCTGCAAGGATAAACTCTATAAGACCGACGAGGAGATAAAGAAGATTCTTGAAACAGAAGATTAACGCTATATGAGAAAAACTGTCAAGTGGTTGATGCGCACGCTGTTTGCAGCGGCTCTGATAGCCTGCAGTTCGGTGGCTTTTACCGGCCGTAACCGCATGCTGCTCTATTCGGACAGCGAGATAACATCGCTCTCGAACGAATCTTACAACGAACTCATGTCTACCACCAAGGTGTCGGACAACAAGGCCCAGGCGGCCATGATACAGGAGGTGGGTGAGCGTCTTACCGGCGCCCTGACCAAATATCTGGCCAGCAAGGGTGAACAGTCTCTGTTGGACGATATCACCTGGAGTTTCAAACTGGTTCAGGACGATCAGGTGAACGCTTTCTGCATGCCCGGCGGTCAGGTGGTGTTCTATGAGGGAATCATGCCTTTGTGCGACACTCCGGACCTGGTGGCTGTGGTAATGGGCCATGAAATTGCCCATGCGCTTGCCCGTCACGGAAACGAGCGTATGTCACAGCAGGCTCTTACCAGCATCGTGGGCTCTGTTACAGGTCAGGTCGTGGAGCAGAAAACATCCCAGAACGGAAGGATACTGTTCGAGGCCGCCTTTGCAGTGGGCAGCGAATACGGTTATCTGCTTCCGTATTCACGCAAGCATGAGTCTGAGGCCGATGAGATTGGCCTTTACATCATGGCCATTGCAGGATATGACATTGAGCAGGCGCCAGTGCTCTGGAAACGTATGTCGGAGAACGAGAGTCAGTACGTACCTGAGTTCATGAGTACCCATCCCAGTCATGCCAATCGCATAAAGAACCTGCAGAAACATATGGATGAGGCCCGTAAAATCGCGGCAGAGATACAGTGATATTAAAAAAATGTCGTATGTTTGCAGAACGTGTGCAAACAATTAATCACTTTTAAATACTATTTATGAAGAAAATTATCCTTTCACTTTTAGCACTTGCTACAGTGTCAGCTTATGCTCAGTTTGGTGGACGTGGCCAGGTAAATCCCACAGTTCCTTCAGTAACAGAGAACGTTACCGAGGATTTCAAGCCCGCATCAAACAATCAGGCAAATCACCAGTATCCTATGGTAAACTCACAGCGTATGGTACGTGCCCAGATTTCGGCCCCCAACGCTACTGCCGTAGGTCTTGATATTGACGGTAAGATTTATTCAATGACCAAGAATGAGAACGGTGTATGGACCGGTACTTCTGCTCCTCAGGATCCCGGTTTCCACTACTATCAGTTGAACATTGACGGTGCAAGCGTACCCGATCCGGGAAGCCTGTACTACTATGGCGCAAGCCGTTGGGGCAGCGGAATCGAGGTTCCGTCCGATGACCAGGATTTCTGGGCTGTAAAGAATGTTCCGCAGGGCAGCATGAACGAGGTGTTCTACTACTCTTCAGTAACCGAGAAGATGCGTCACTGCTACATCTACTTCCCCAATGAGTACTACACCAACACGACCAAGAAGTTCCCGGTTCTGTACCTGATGCACGGTATGGGTGAGAACGAGCACGGTTGGGCAGAGCAGGGTCACACCGCTCAGATCATGGATAACCTGATTGCCGAGAAGAAGGCTATTCCGTTCATCATTGTTATTGACTGCCTGGATGCTCAGATTCCCGGACAGCAGGGTGGCGGTTTCGGCGGATTCGGCGGTTTTGGCGGTTTTGGCGGCCAGCGTCCTGCCGGTGGTCCTTCAGCTGATGCTCAGGCTCAGGGCCAGGCTCCCCAGGGTGGCCAGCGTCGCGGCGGATTCGGCGGCATGGCTATGACCGGTCCTTTCATGGATGTACTGATCAAGGATATCATCCCCATGGTTGAGAAGAACTACCGTGTAATTGCCGATCCTCAGCACCGCGCTATGGCCGGTCTGTCAATGGGCGGTATGACCACTCACGGAGTAACTCTGGCTAATCCTACCACATTCGCATATGTAGGTATGTTCAGCGGTGGTACATTCAGCGTATCAGAGCTTGAGGACAATGCAGATTTCAAGAAGACCAACAAGGCTCTGTTCATGAGTTGCGGAAGCAAGGAGAACATGGGTGTCATGGAGGCTGCCGAGAATCTTAAGAAGATCGGTATCAACGCCACCGGTTACATCTCAGAGGGTACCGCACACGAGTGGCATACATGGCGTCGCAGCCTGTACCAGTTCGTACAGATCTGCTTCAAATGATTATAAACCTATTTAACCGATTTATAAAATGAGAAAGTTTACAGTAGTTTTGAGTGCTGCCCTTTTGACCGCAGGTTTCTGCGCAGCACAGGAGATCAAGGAGGACTTCAAGCCCTCAACAAAGAATCAGCCCCAGCAGGAGTATCCTATGGTTAACTCACAGGGTTATGCCCGTTTCCGTATTGTTGCTCCCAATGCACAGGCCGTATCAGTAGGTCTGGGTCTGGGTGGTACCAACGGTGGTACAGATCTTACAAAGGATGAGAACGGCGTTTGGACCGGTACTACATCACAGCCCCTGGATGAGGGTTTCCACTACTATCATCTGACAATTGACGGCGGTACATTCAATGACCCCGGTACAAATAACTACTACGGCTCAACCCGTTGGGAGAGCGGTATTGAGATTCCCGCACACGATGCAGCCTTCTATGAGGAGCGCAACATCCCGCACGGCTTTGTACAGCAGATCCTGGTTTGGTCAGAGAGCACCAACAGCCTGCGTCGTGCATTCGTTTACACACCTCCTACATACTATGCTGACAAGGCCGATGTAAAGTATCCGGTTCTGTATCTGCAGCACGGTTGGGGTGAGGACGAGACCGCTTGGATGACCCAGGGTCACGCCAACCTCATCATGGATAACCTGATTGCCGAGGGTAAGATCAAGCCCTTCATCATTGTCTGCACCTATGGTATGACCAACGAGGGCTTCCGTCCCGGTGGTTTTGGTGGTGGCATGCGTCGTCCCGCTGGTGGCGCAGGTGCTCCCGCAGCACGTCCCGCAGCAGGTCCCGCTGCTGATGCTCAGGCTCAGGGCCAGGCACAGCGTCCTCAGGGCCAGCGTCCCGCAGGCGGCTTTGGCGGCTTTGGTGCCAACGCAGGTTTTGAGAAGTTCCTCTGCGATGAGCTTGTTCCTTATGTAGACGCTCACTTCCGCACAATCGCCAACAAGGACAACCGCGCTATGGCCGGTCTGTCAATGGGTGGTATGGAGACTCACTCAATCACTCTTGCACGTCCCGAGATGTTCGGTTACTACGGTCTGCTTTCAGGCGGTACCTACAACCCCTCAGAGATTGCTGACAAGAAGCAGGTTAAGAAGATCTTCATCAGCTGTGGTAGCAAGGAGGGTCCGGACAACATCATGAATGCTGCCAAGACTCTTAAGGAGGCTGGTTTTGATGCAATGGGTTATGTATCCGAGGGTACAGCTCATGAGTTCCTGACCTGGAGACGTTCACTCTATCAGATGGCTCAGTTCTTCTGGGGCACCGGTAAGTAATAAATCCGAATAATTATTTAAAGCATCCGGCTCCGCCTTGGAGTCGGATGTTTTTTTGTTCCATTTTAGTTCATATTTGTACAAATTATTAACTATTTGTTGTAACTTAGCCAGCCAATTGTGCAGAACAATCAATTTATTATAAACCTAATTTTTATCCAAAGTTCACTATGAACAGAAACTTCAAATTAATTCTGGCTGTAGGAATGACAGCAGTTTTGGTTGGTTGCGGTTCCAACGGTTCAACTATTGACCCGCAGCGCATTGCCAACAGAAATGTTGAGTTCGACCAGTATTTTACTGAGATCAAGGCCGATGCCGCTCCGGCAAAGCCCGATGAGAAAGGCTTTATTCGTCGTTGGACTATCATTGAGCCTATCAACAAGCCTAACAGCGGCAATACAGTATTTACAGACAGCTATATTCTGGCTGAGCTGACCAAGGAGTATTTCAAGGGTCAATTTACAAATGACATCAACGCTCTTCCCAAGACCGGTGATCAGGTTATCGTAGAGTCTGAGGCTCCGCGTGCCGGTGGCCGTGGCGGATTCGGCGGCTTTGGCGGTGGTGCTCCCGGCGCAGGCCAGGCACGTCCGCAGGGTGCTCCCGGTGCAGGTCAGGGTCGTCCCCAGGGCGCTCCCCAGGGTGCTCCTCAGGGTCAGGGTCGTCCCCAGGGCGCTCCTCAGGGTGCTCCTCAGGGTGGATTCGGCGGCTTTGGCGGTATGATGGGTGGCGGTGCTCCCGCTGCTGCAGCTCCCGCAACTATCAAGGATACTCTCGAGTGGCATTCAGTTGACAGCAAGCTGTTCAACATCAAGCTTATCCGCTTTGCTCAGGGTACATCAAACGGTCAGAAGCGTTACGGTCTTATCTTCAATGCCTTCACAGTTGTAAACTGCGAGCAGGATATGGTTGTACGTCTGGCTGCCGGTTCAAACGCATCTTCAATCTGGTGGGTTAACGGTGAGAAGGTCCTGACTCTTCAGGCAGACCGCCGTATGGTTGCCGATGACGGTATGTCAAAGCGCATCACCCTCAAGAAGGGTAAGAACCTGGTACGTGCCGCTGTCATCAACGGCCCGGGTATGAGTGATATGTGCGCACGTTTCTATAATGAGGACGGCACTATCGTTAAGAACATCACCATCACTAACAACTAATAAAAGGATCAGAATATGAAAAAGATATTTCAGATGGGCTTGGTAGCCCTTGTTTCAGTCTCAATGTCTGAAACTGTTATGGCTCAGATCGGTGCTCCGTTTATTCACGATCCTGCCACAATAATGGAGTGTGACGGTAAATACTATACATGGGGTACAGGCGGTTCACCGCTGGTATCAAGCGACGGTTGGGTATGGTCAGGCGAAGGTGGTGCCCGCATTTCTGTAGGTGCTGCTCCTGATATGATCAAGATCGGTGACCGTTATCTCTGCGCACACAGCTCAACAGGCGGTGGCCTTGGTGGTGGTCATGCAGGTACTATCCGTACCATGTGGAACAAGACTCTGGATCCCCAGTCACCTGACTACGAGTGGACAGAGCAGATCCAGGTAGCAGAGTCACTCGTTGACGAGGACTGCGATGCTATCGATGCAGGTCTTATCCTGACTCCCGATGGCCGTCTCTTTGTAACTTACGGAACATATTTCGGATTCATCCGCGTGGTTGAGCTTGATCCCGCTACCGGTGACCGTGCTGAAGGTGCTGTTGACGTAAACGTTGCAGTTGACTGCGAGGCTACAACAATGATCTATCATGACGGTTACTACTATCTGCTGGGTACTCACGGAACATGCTGCGACGGTGTTAACTCAACTTACAACATCGTTTGCGGCCGTTCAACAAGCCCCACAGGTCCGTTCATCGACAATGTAGGCCGTGATATGATTGAGGGTGGCGGTAAGATGGTTCTCGGTGCCCGTGACGGTTATACCGGTGCCGGTCACTTTGGCCGTTACATCATTGAGGATGGTGTTGAGAAGATGTCATTCCACTGGGAGGCTGACTACTATCAGAGTGGCCGCAGCACCCTGGCTATCCTGCCTATCGTATGGCGCAACGGTTGGCCTGAGGCTGGTTACAACGTAAAGCCCGGTGTATATGAGATTGAGTCAGAGCGTCGTGGTTATGCTCTTGAGATTGCTACTGAGTACGTTCGTCTGGGTGGCGGTCGTGGAATGTTCGGTGGTGGCGGCAACCAGCCTAACACTGTAGTTCCCTTCCAGAAGCTTGAGGACGTTATCGGTAACTGGCCTAAGGGCAACATCGATGTTCGCGTTATTGACTATCAGTTCCGTCCCAACCAGAAGTGGGAGTTCGTAGCTATGGACGAGGGTACCCTCGGCACTCCGTACTACAAGATCGTCATTGCCGGTACCAACCGCGCTCTGGCTGCTACCGCTGGTAAGGAGCTCACCACTGTTCCCGAGTTCACAGGTGCACCTGAGCAGCTCTGGAGCGTTGATCAGCTCACAGACGGTACATATCGTATCTGCCCCAAGGCCGTTCCCGGCACTGATGAGAAGGTTTGCCTTATCTCAGTTGGTGACTCAAACGCTTCACTTGGCAAGTTCGATATCAACGACGTTAACTGCAAGTGGAATCTGCGTCAGTATTAATCTGACAGACTTTCAGATAAAAGAGAGGCCTTCGGGCCTCTTTTTTTTGTACTTATGTTTTTTTGCCGTAATATTGCAGTGTTCTAATTACCAACAAAATCTTTTAAGCTATGAAACAAAAGACCATGAGGCAGTCTTCAGCCCTGAAGAAGACACGTGTTAACCAACTCTTTTTACTAACCCTTCTCACATTCGGACCGTTCCTTTGCTCCTGCTCTGAACGCATTCATGTTGTTCCGGTCATTGAAGATCCCGGCAAGGTTCCTGTGACCATCAGTGTCAACAACCTGGTACAACCCGAGTATGCGCGGACGAAGGCAATGGTTGATGTAGGACAGGTCTGCTCCAATCTGAGCATCTGCATTTATCCCGGTGAGGGAGAGACATTTGACAAGATTCAGATCAACCAGAAGAGTAATGATCCGGATTTTGGAACCGCGTCCAGGGAACTGACGGTGGGAGTGCACAAGATCGTGGTGGTAGCCCATAACGGTGACAAGAATCCCACAATGACCGATGCCAGGTCAATTTCATTCGGTAACAATACCATTATGAAGTTAACCGATACGTTCTGCTGGGCTGGTGAGGTCAATGTGACCAAACAGACAGGAACGGTTGATGTATCACTTGTGCGTGCCACAGCAATGTTCAGACTGAATATGTCCGATGACCAGATTCCGTCAGAGGTGGCTCAGTTACAGTTTGCCTTTAAGGGAGGCAGTGCGGCAGTGAACCCGTTCACTCTTGAAGGTACCACAAAAAGCAACCAGAAGGAGACATTCATTATCCAGGACCATCAGTCAAAGGTGTTTGAGGTCTACACATTCCCGCGTTATGAGGAGAAGAACGGCGAGAGGAACCTTTCCAAGCTGGAAATCACAATTACGGCCTATGACGAAAACGGAAATGCCGTTAAGGAGAGGGTGCTGGAAGACGTTCCGGTGGTACGAAACAGGATCACGGAATGTACGGGCTATTTCTTTGACGGCGGCAGTCTGCAATACAGCACCGTGGGATTCGGAAATCTGCAGGTAGAGCCCGAATGGGCCGGAACCGATGCCTACACTATGAAAGAGTAGCCGGAGTTCAACGGACGGTAATGTGAAGGCAGGTCTGCTGTTTCTCGTATTTTACGTAGCAGCGGCCCTGCTTTTTCATGTCGTAGGCCACCTGGTAGAGTATCTGGCGCAACTTGTCTATGGATGCCTCCTTGCCTACCTTGGGCGGACTGTAGGTGAAATAGGATATATCTAATGTGGTGCCGTAGCAGTGGCATGAGTTCTCGCTTGAGTTGACGTTGGTCTTGCGCAGTTGGCGGACGGTCTCCTCGGTGCGCAGAACGCTGGTTACGGTGAAGCGGTGACCCCGGTTGTATCCGCGGTTAAAGAGCGAGTCCTGGAAGGCCTTTCCCATGTCCTCAAGCAGTTTGGCTGCCTTGGGAACCAGGTAGGGTACCGAGTGGGTGAGTTTCTGGACTACGTAGTAGCGGTTGGTCTCTATCAACTGCAGTTGGCGGTGGTCCTGGGCCTCCTCAAGTTTGATGGGCTTTTTGAGTCCGTTCTTGCGGGCGGCCTCCAACTGGGTGTCGTTCAGGTCGTTGAACAGGCGGTCGTACTGGCGTACGGGCTCGCGGTGATCTGTATTGTGGTTTATCTCACCCTCGTCAATGTACTGCTGGATATCGGCCCCTTTGTCAGACAGGGTTCCGGCGAGTTTGTAGCCGCCTATGAACAGCATCACGATCAGGGCTATGGGCACCAGCATGAAGAACAGGAATACCGGGCTTTGTATGGATTCCAGTTTGAAAATGCGTTTTATAAGGTTTCCGTACCAGCGCAGGAATGATGTGAAGGTGGATTCTATCAGAAATCCCCACAGGGGCATGATGGTGACGGAGAATTTATAACCGATAAGCGTGGAGCCGCCGTAGTAGTAGAAGTCGCGCCATTTGAGCAGTATGACAAAGAGGATGACGTAGGCTATTGCGGCTGCCCATCGGAGCCATTTGAGGTTTATGCGGCGCCAGAAAAAGAACTGCAGTGCTCCGGTGAGGAAGCAGAGTATCCATATCATCGTGGAGTAGAGTCCGGGTACTGAATCCTGGGCGGGTACGAACCATCGGCCGATGGCATCGGTCAGGAAGTAGAGGATTACGGAGAGCAGAATGAATCTTATAGTCCTGATTTTACGGTCCAGTCTGGTGTTATCGGACGTGTTCTGCCTGCCTTGTGTCTGCGTATTTTCCATATACGTTACAAATTTAGTTTATTTACAGGTACTGCAGGACAATCTGATAGCATTTTTTGTAATTTCGCGGATGATTAAATTTATACTGTTATGAAAGAACTTGACTGGGCCAATCTGTCATTTGGTTACATGAAGACCAATTGGAATCTCAGAATTTGGTTTAAAGACGGAAAATGGGGTGAGATTGAGGAATCTGACTCCGAGTATGTACCCATGCATATTGCCGCCACCTGCCTGCACTATGGTCAGGAGGCATTTGAGGGTCTGAAGGCCTTCCGCGGCAAGGATGGTAAGGTACGAGTGTTCCGTATGGAGGCCAATGCAGAGCGTATGCAGAGCACCTGTCGTGCTACCATGATGCCCGAGCTTCCTACCGAGACATTCTGCAAGATGGTAAAGCGTGTGATCGAACTCAACAAGGAGTTCATTCCTCCTTATGAGAGCGGCGCATCACTTTACATCCGCCCGCTGCTTATCGGCACAGGTGCAGAGATTGGTGTAAAACCGGCCAAAGAGTATATGTTCCTGATTTTCGTTATGCCTGTAGGTCCGTACTTCAAGGGCGGTTTTGCAGCTAACGCTTATGCACTGGTACGTTCTTACGACCGTTCGGCTCCTCTGGGTATGGGTAAGTACAAGGTAGGCGGTAACTATGCTGCCAGTCTGTTTGCCCACAACATCGCCCATGAGAAGGGTTACGGCAGTGAGTTCTATCTGGATGCCAAGGAGAAGAAGTATATCGATGAGTGCGGCGCCGCCAACTTCATCGGCATCAAGGGTAACAGTTACATCACTCCCAAGTCAGAGTCAATACTGCCCTCTATCACCAACAAGAGCCTTCAGCAGTTGGCTAAGGACAACGGCATGACAGTTGAGTGCCGTCCTGTACCTCTGGAGGAACTCAATGAGATGAGTGAGGCCGGTGCCTGCGGTACTGCTGCCGTTATATCACCTATCTCACGTATTGATGATATTGAACTTGGCAAGTCATACGTTATTGGAGACGGTAAACCGGGTCCTGTACTGACAGGTCTGTACCATCAGCTGCGTGCCATCCAGTATGGCGACGCTCCCGATACTCACGGCTGGGTAACCGTTCTGGATATCTGATATATGGGTAAGGGTAAACTGGCCAAGTTTGCCGATATGCGGACCTATCCGCACGTGTTCGAGCCGCAGGGTTCGTTCCGTGAGGATGTCCCGTTTGAAATGAGGGGCTGTTGGAACAGCTCCTTCTTTCATAATGACGGGCCTATTGTCCTGGAGTTGGGCTGCGGTCACGGTGAGTATACCGTGGGGCTGGCCGGGTTGTTTCCCGATAAGAACTTTATAGGGGTCGATATCAAGGGCGCGCGCATGTGGACCGGTGCCAAGCAGTCGTTTGAGGCCGGCATGACTAACGTGGCGTTCCTGCGCACCGTGATTGAGTTGATTGACAGGTTCTTTGCTCCGGGTGAGGTGAGTGAGATATGGATTACTTTCCCTGATCCTCAGATGAAGAAGGCTACCAAGCGTCTTACATCGACCTTTTTTATGGAGCGCTACCGCAGGATATTGAAACCGGGCGGCAAGATTCACCTTAAGACTGACAGCAACTTCCTCTTTACTTACACGTGCGCCATGGTGGATCATAACGGACTTCCGGTGGAGTTCCGGACCGATGACCTCTATGCCAGCGGTGATGCGGACCACATCCTCTCCATCAAGACGCACTATGAGGCTCAGTGGCTGGAGCGGGGCAAGAGCATCAAGTATATTGTCTTCAATCTTCCGGCCGACGGGGAACTTACCGAGCCGAACATTGAGATAGAGCTTGACGACTACCGCAGCTACGGCCGCACAAAAAGAAGCACTCTGCAAGTTGGGAAATAGCACAATAGAACGCTTTTTGGGGTATCAGTATCCTAAACTACGCGCTTCGCGCTATCCCTCCCACGCCTACGGCGCGGGCCCCTCCCATTCACAGCGACATGGGCGTCGATGGTTTCTGATACCGATACCCCAAAAAGCGTTCTATTGTGCGCTCGCTGGAATAAATTAACTGTGTAATTGATATTAAATAGAATGGTTTTCTTGTTTTTGGGTTTTTCTTGTTGACTGTTTCGGGCGGTGGTAATTTTGCATCGGAAACAGAAAACAAACACAAAACTTAGATATTATGGCAATTTACAATTCCATCACTGAACTTATCGGTAAGACTCCGACAGTCAGTCTTAAGACTTTCACGGCTAACCGTGGTATCAAATCCAACATTGTTGCAAAGGTTGAGTTCTTCAATCCGGGCGGATCGGTCAAGGACCGTATCGCTCTGGCTATGATTGAGGATGCTGAGAAGAAGGGTATCCTAAAGAAAGGTGGTACAATCATAGAGCCTACATCGGGCAATACAGGCGTTGGTCTGTCACTTGTAGGCGCAGTTAAGGGTTATAAGGTAATCCTGACTATGCCCGAGACCATGAGCATTGAGCGCCGCAAACTGGCTGCCGCTTATGGCACAGAGATAGTTCTTACTCCGGGCGCAAACGGCATGAAGGGTGCCATCGCCAAGGCCGAGGAACTTCGTGACGCTACTCCGGGTGCAGTAATCCTGCAGCAGTTCACCAATCCCAGCAACCCCGAGATTCATTCAAAGACCACCGGTAAGGAACTTGTGGCCGATGCCAAGGAATCAGGTATTCAGATTGACGCTTTCATTGCCGGTGTAGGTACTGGCGGTACCGTGAGCGGTTCTGCAATTGCAATCAAGGAGGCTTTCCCCAATGCACGTATCATTGCAGTTGAGCCCGAGTCATCGGCCGTACTGAGCGGTAACCCCAGCGGTCCCCACAAGATCCAGGGTATCGGTGCCGGTTTTGTTCCCGATAACTTTAACCGCAGCATTATCGATGAGATTCTGCCCGTAAGCAATGACAACGCATTTGAGACCGCACGCGCTTTGGCCAAGGAGGAGGGCCTGCTGGTAGGTATCTCAAGCGGTGCAGCCGCATATGCAGCAAGCGTAGTTGCTTCACGTCCGGAGTTTGCAGGTAAGAACGTATTTGTCCTGCTGCCTGATACGGGTGAACGCTACCTTTCAACTGCACTTTTCTCGGCTGAATAAGCAAAAAAGCAGTGTTTTAAAAAAATGACACAGAAGGAACTGTTCCTTTTGTGTCATTTTTTTGTACATTTACGGCATTATGAAAGGACTGTTTAGAATCATCCTGTTGCTGGTGGCGTTTTCATCGGCCGTGAATATGTCAGCTCAGAATAATGCTTATGGGATTGATGATGAATGCTATGTGCTGTTCCAGAGGGTAGAGTCTTTGGCGGGGGGCGTATCCGACAAGGAGTTCAACCTTGTGAATGACTCGTTGCTGCAGACCGCTTTGGCCAAGGGAGACAACAAGGCACAGGTGATATCTTATGTGGAGCGGCTCAAGCATCTTAACCGCGGTCCGTTCAGTAATGAGGAACGGGTTCTCAAGGCTTTTGAGGAACTTAAGGCAATAGCTCTTTCATACGGCTACAGGCAGTATTTCTACTACGCTTACGAGCTGACCCAGAACTTTTATTTCAACAATGGAAGGCCTAACACCTCAATAGAGTTGCTGCAGGAGATGCAGGCATACGCCATTGAGCAGAATGATGCTTACGGTATGTGGTACAGCTCCCGATATATGGTTTCGCTGTATACGGCCATGAACGATCACATAACGGCCAAGAAATATATCCTGGAGGGCATCAGGGTCTATAATGAGACCGATGATCCTACGGTAAGACGCCAGTCGCTAACCAATGCATACTGTGACCTGGCCAATACATATCCTGTTTTGAGTGATTCCATGAGGATATATATAGACAAGGCTTATGAAGTATCAATGAGCCACAATGATACTCTACGCTGTAACTATTATCTGGCTGTCATAGCGGCGTTTGATAAGGATGTCAGCAGGTATACTGAATTAAGGGACCGTTGTCTGGCCGATGGACAGTTGCGCCTGATTTCTGTAACAGCAAGGAACATGTTCCATCTCATTGATGAGATTATAGATGGTACAATCAACAACAAGGATTTGGATAGTATTGAAACCCTTGCCCATATACGTGAGATGAAGTTCGTTATCAATATTGCCGAGCTTTACGGATATGAGAACGCCGCTTTCCGCCTGGAGAAGCGCCTGATGGAACTGATGGAAAGCAATTTTGCCAAGTCCAACCAACTTAATATGGCTGAACTCGACGCAAAGATGGGCAACAATCGCCTGACAGCTGATCTTGCACAGAAATCTCAGCAGTTGGCACGTACTACCCTGATTCTTACCATAGTCGTAACGGTAGTATTGCTTGGCCTTCTGGCATTCTCATACAGCCAGGTAATTGGTCTGAGACGCCGCAGGATACATGACCAGAAGATGATCAACGAACTGACCGCCGCCAATCGCAAAGCCGAGATTGCCAACGCCGCCAAGACCCGTTTTGTTCAGAACATGAGTCATGAGGTGCGCACCCCGCTCAACGCGATAGTGGGTTTCTCGCAGTTGCTGTCACTTCCCGACGATGCGCTCACGCCAGAGGAGAAACAGGAGTTCTCAAACCATATCATGAACAACACCAAGATTCTGATAATGCTGCTTGAGGATATCCTTAACACCACCGATATGGATAAGGGTGAATACAAGATTACGTATGATGAGGGTGAGGTTCATTTCATGTGCCGTGCCGCCATATCGAGTTCCGAGCACCGTCTGCACTCGGGCGTGGAGATGTTCTACGAGCCGGAGTCTGAGGAGCCGTTCACTTTCCGTACAGACCCGCAGCGTGTCCAGCAGATTCTGATAAACCTTCTTACCAATGCCTGTAAGCATACCTCAAAAGGCAAGATAGTACTGGCCAGTTCACTCACCGCCAAGCCTGGTTACGTGACATTCAGCGTGACTGATACCGGTCCCGGAGTTCCTGCCGATCAGGCTGAGGCAATCTTTGACCGGTTCACCAAACTGAACAGTTTTGTACAGGGTACAGGACTGGGCCTGAGTATATGCCGCGAGATAGCCACACTTATGGGTGCCAATGTCTATCTTGACACTACATACACAAATGGAGGAGCCAGATTTATATTTGAGGTTCCTGTAGTTCCGCCCTTAGAATCCAAGTCTGAATAAACTGCTCAGGAATGAGTATTTACTGCCTTTGTGGGTGGCTGCTGATGGTTGCGGGCATCGGTAGCTACGGCAACTGACTGTGCCAGTTCGCGGAATGCCAGACCGGTTATGGTATCGGGGTTCAGGGCAACGGGAGTTCCGTTGTCGCCGCCTTCGCAGATGCTCTGCACAATGGGAATCTGTCCCAGTAGAGGCACTTTAAGTTCATCGGCCAAACGCTTGCAACCCTCCTTGCCGAACAGATAGTATTTGTTCTGCGGGAGTTCAGCGGGGGTAAACCAGGCCATATTCTCTACCAATCCAAGTACAGGTACGTTCACCTTCTCGTTACGGAACATATCGATTCCCTTGCGGGCATCGGCCAGGGCAACTTCCTGCGGGGTGCTTACAACTACGGCGCCGGTTATGCCAAGGGTCTGAACCAGAGTCAGGTGGATATCGCTTGTGCCGGGAGGCATGTCTATGATGAAGTAGTCCAGCTCGCCCCAATCAGCATCGGCAATAAGTTGCTTGAGTGCGTTGCTGGCCATGGCTCCGCGCCACAGGACTGCCTGCTCAGGGTCAACAAAGTAACCTATTGAGAGGAGTTTGATTCCGTACTGCTCAACGGGGATAATCAGGTCACGGCCGTCTTTGTTCTCGGCGTAGGGGCGTGCGCCCTCGGTGTTGAACATCTTGGGCATGGAGGGACCGAAGATATCGGCATCAAGCAGACCTACCTTGTAGCCCAGTCCTGCCAGAGCTACAGCCAGGTTTGCTGCAACGGTTGACTTGCCTACGCCGCCCTTTCCGGATGCAACGGCTATGATGTTCTTGACATCGGGCAGAAGTTCCGGACCCTCCGGACGGGGTGCCTGGCGGGTCTTTACCTTTACCTCTACCTGTACGTCATCACCGGCTTTGAGCTTGATTGCGGTCTCGGCCGATTTTACTATCGATTTGATGAACGGATCAGTGGGTTTCTCAAAAATCAGTGAGAACGATACTGAGTTACCGTCAATGCGGATATCGTCCTCAAGCATCTCCATTGAGATGATGTCCTTGCCGGTACCCGGATATCGGACCGTCTGCAAGGCTTCTTTTATCAGATTGGGATATAATGTCATAGTGACCGCAAAGTTACATCATCCTCTTTATCAAAGCAAAGAATTTGTATGGCATGTAGCGCACGGGCAGGTCAATGAAAGTGGGAGCTTTGACGATGGAGCGCTGGTGCGTGAAAGCGTCAAAACTGAGCTTACCGTGATAGTGACCCATTCCGGAGTTGCCTACACCGCCAAACGGGATGTGGCCGTTGGCTATGTGCATGATGGTGTCGTTGATGCATCCGCCGCCTGATGATGTGCGGTGTATCAGCTCCCATCCGTCTTTTTCGCGCCCAAAGTAGTAGAAAGCCAGGGGTTTCTCGCGGTCGGTGATAAACTTTTCCACCTGATCCTTGAAACTGCCGTCTTTGGGGCTGATGGTTATGAGCGGGAATATGGGGCCGAAAATTTCGTCGGTCATTACCGGCGCATCCGGGCTTACATTGTCCAGCAGGGTGGGTTCGATGAAACGGTCCGATGAGTCCGTGCGGCCGCCATAGACTATTGTGCCGTCCTTGAGATAGCCGGTTACGCGCTCAAATGCCTTGTCCGATACCAGGCGCACAAAATGCTGCGACTCCTTGATGTCCTTGCCGTGCAGGTACTCCACCTGAGCGGCAAACTCCCTGATGAACTCCTCCTTGACATCCTCATGGATAAGGATATAGTCAGGGGCGATGCAGGTCTGGCCGGCGTTGAGGGTCTTGCCCCAGGCTACGCGGCGGGCTGCAATCTTGAGGTTGGCGGTACTGTCAATGATGCAGGGGCTCTTGCCGCCCAGTTCCAGTACTACTGGAGTCAGGTTCTCGGCTGCAGCAGCCATGACCTTGCGGCCCAGAGCGGGACTGCCGGTAAAGAATATGATATCCCATCGGCTGCCGAACAGCTCTTTGTTGACATCGCGGTTTCCCTGAACCACTGCGACGTAGTTCTCGTTGAACACCGACCTGATCATCTGCTCCAGTACGGCCGATACGTTAGGAACGTAGGGCGAAGGTTTGAGCACAGCGGTGCAGCCGGCAGATATGGCACCCACCAGTGGGTTTAGCAGCAACTGCACGGGATAGTTCCAGGGTGAAACTATCAGCGCCTGTCCCAGTGGCTCGCTTACGATGTATGAGCTGGCGGGAAAGAGTGTCAGAGGAGAGCGTTTGCGTCTGCGGCGTGCCCATCGGCCCACATGATGCAGGTGCTCCTTTATCTCGGCCTTCACAAGTCCGATTTCAGTCAGGTAAGCCTCCTGGTATGACTTGTGCAAATCAGTCCAGAGGGCATCGGCCAACGGCTTTTCAAATGCATTGAGGGCCGATTTCAACTTGCGCAGTTGCTCCTTACGAAACTTTACGCTCAGCGTTGTCCCCGTTCTGAAGAACTGACGCTGTGAGAGCAGAATCTGCTGAATTCGCTCCTTCGATGTGTTTTCTATTGTCATTTTTGCGACCTGTAAAGTGATCCATTGTGTGATAGATTCCAAAGATAGTGCCAAATACATAATCAAACAAGGCAACCGGCAGTACAGCCTGCCAGAATCTTATGAAATGGAATCCGAACGGTATGCCGCGGAAATCCTTGTTGCGCTCAATGGCGCGTATTATCTTGCGGGCGGTGTTTTCGGGGTCAAGGATGGGGAAAATCTTTGATGAAACGCCGTCAAACATGCCGGTGTTGATGAAGTAGGGGGCTACGGTGGTAAAGCGCACCTTTGATTTCATCTTGGCCAGTTCTATGCGGACCGAGTCGGACCAGCCTATCACGCTCCACTTGCTGGCCGAATATACGCTCATCTTGGGCATGGAGAGCATACCTGCGGCCGATGCTATGTTGCAGATGTGACCCTTGTCCCGCTTGATCATATCGGCCAACATCACGTGGGCTACGTTCATGGGAGCCACTGCGTTTATCATCATGGTGCGCTCTATGTCGCGCGGGGTCAGTCTGTCGAAAGTGGCGTTGCTGGTCACTATACCGGCGCACTGTATAAGTATGTCCACCGGTCCGTACATATTGACGGTTGACCGGTATGCCTTCTCAATAATGTCGCTGTCCGATACATCCACGCAGAGTCCGCTTACCTGACCTATGCCGGACAGTTCATTTTTGACCAGCTCTATGTTGCTCTCGTTGATATCCCAGATGATAAGTCTTGCAGCACCTCTCTCCAGGGCCATGCGGCCCATTATTCTGCCAATACCGGATGCTCCACCGGTAATGACCACATTTGCGTCATTGAATTTCATTACCAATCATTTCAATTATAAACGGCGCAAAATTACTTCGCCCGCGCATGAGAGTGAAGCGCTGGCATTTGTTTGTGGTGAAACTGTAACCCGATGTGGTGAAAATGAAAAAATGGCACAGGGGGACTGTCCCTTTTGGGTCACTTTGTCTTGTAGACAACTATCTGTGCCTGCACTGATTCGTCTTGGCCATCCGATACAAAAGCAGTGATAAGCTTGTTGTCCAACTGGCATATCGGGAAGAAGGGAACCTCATTTACACCTAATCCCTCTTCAATCAGATTGTAGTTTTTATCAAACAGGGCATAGCAGGCACCCTTGCCGCAGAAATAGTTTATCAGCGTGTTTCCGTTCAACGAGAAGACCTGTTTTACATAGACGCCAGGCGTACCTATCAAACTGTCATCCTTCTTAATCTGACACAGTTTTCTGATGGTCTTGCCGTCATATAGGAACAGCTCATCGGTATTGGGGTTATGGCAGACAATATTTCCATGAGAGTCTGGCATGAAATATTTGCCGATGAAAATTGAAAAAAACATTATTTCATCATCTTCTTCCACCTGGGCAGGTTCTTTCTTCAGGAAGGTTCCGGTTTTACGGCACCGGCTGTCTGTCACCACAAACATACCGATACTGTCAGTCTCAGTGGAATTTAAAATCATGAAACCGTCTTTTGTCCTGATGAATGATGAAGGGCTTGGTATGTAATCAATATTGAACTTGTCCTGATGATTAAGGTCATAATCATAAACATGGACACTCTTGCCGCTCAGATCCAGAAGATACAGATGCTCATCGTCGCCGGTCAGGTTCATTGCATTCAGGTAATCCTTGGGCCCGCGCCCTATCTGACGCAGCTGGGAAACAATCTGTCCTGTTTTCAGGTCAACCTTTGAAACTGCCTGACGTTGATCCAGTATGAATGCAAAGTGATCAGTATAGTAAACATCATTTATTTCCGACAGGAAGTAATCACCATCAGCCCTTACATTCACGTTTCTGTCAATCTGGAAATAATCTTTTATAGGGAACAGCTTGTCGGCCGGGTCGCGGAATCTTACTGTCACTTCATTGGCGGCACTGTTTTTCCCGCCGCAACCGGTCATAAACGTTAATATCAATCCGCAAAACGGAACTATCAGATACAAACAACGGGCAATTCTTCTCATATTGAAATAGGATACTATTATGGTTAAACGCTATCAATTGTCAACGTATCAGGTATTGGGCGGCGGATTCGGCGCAACGCTCGCCGTCTATGGCCGATGAGACTATGCCGCCGGCGTATCCGGCCCCTTCGCCGCAGGGGAACAGGCATTCAAGGCCGATGTGCTGGAGGGTCTCGTTGTCGCGGACTATGCGTACGGGCGATGATGTGCGGGTCTCGACGGCAATCATTACGGCGTCGTTGGTAAGGAATCCGTGAGAACTTTTGCCAAACTGCAGGAATCCCTGCTTGAGACGCTCCGTCACGAACTTGGGCATCCAGAAATGGAGCGGGGATGATATGAGGCCGGGCGAGTAGGATGATTCCGGGAGGTCATAACTCAGACGGCCGTTCACAAAGTCGGCCATTCGCTGGGCTGGTGCGGTCTGGCGCATGTTGCCGGCCTGCCAGCAGTCACGCTCCAGCTGCTCCTGGAAGCGCATCATTACGAGCGGATCCTTCATGTCAGCTTCTGACTGCGCGATATCCTCTATACGGGTCTCTACCACCATTCCGGAGTTGCTCCAGCGGGAGCCTCGGTTGGAGGGTGACATGCCGTTCACCACTATCTGCTGGGGGCCCGATGCAGCCGGCACCACGAATCCGCCGGGGCACATGCAGAAACTGTAAACTCCGCGTCCGTTAACCTGAGTGACGAAACTGTACTCGGCGGCGGGCAGATACTTGCCTCGTCCGGCACGGTTGTGGTATTGTATTGAGTCTATAAGTTGCGAAGGATGTTCCAGACGGCAGCCTACAGCAAGAGCCTTCGCTTCAATAGCGAATTTCTGGGCTGCCATGTAGCGATATACATCGCGTGCGCTGTGACCTGTGGCCAGTATTACCGGTCCCATGAATGTGCATTGCTGTCCTTTGTGAGTGGCATTTACGCCGATTACACGGTTGCCATCCAGTATGAAGCTGGTCATGAGGGTCTCAAAGTGGACCTCACCGCCGCAGTTTATTATTGTGTTACGGATGTTCTCAATCACGCGCGGCAGGCGGTCAGTACCTATGTGCGGGTGTGCATCGGACAATATCGTGGGGCTTGCGCCGTGCTGGCAGAATATGTTCAGGATGCGGTCGGTGCTGCCGCGTTTCTTGCTTCGGGTGTAGAGCTTGCCGTCGGAATATGCTCCTGCGCCGCCCTCGCCGAAACTGTAGTTGGATTCGGGGTCTATCTTGTGGGTGCGGCTTATGGCGGCTATGTCCACCTTGCGGTCGTGCACGTTTTTGCCGCGCTCAAGTACTATTGGGCGCAGACCGAGTTCAATCAGGTGCAGTGCTGCAAAGAGTCCGCCGGGGCCTGCGCCAACCACAATCACGGCCGGTTTGTCATCGACCGGGCGGTATTCAATCTCGGTGTATTGGGTTTTGGGCGGCTGCTCGTTTATGAATACCCTCAGGGTCAGGTTTACGAATATGGTGCGCTGGCGGGCGTCGATGCTCTTCTTGAGAGTGCGTACGGCCGTGATGGTGCGCATGTCAAGCCCGCACTGCCTTGAGACAGTCTCCTTGAGTACCTGTTCGTTATATGCAAACTGCGGCTCTACCCTGAGTTGTAATTCCTTTATCATATCAGCCTGTGTATGAATCAGATGCTCAGCGAGTGCAACCTGAATGAATAGTAGCCTTTGTGGTCCAGATATCTTATGGCATCGTCAAGAATGGCTTTCCTGCGTGCCTGGTCAATATCGGAATGGAACAGGATATCGGCCATGAGCTCCAGGCTATTGTCGCTTATGTTTTTCTGCTCCACCATGTAGATCACGGGATTATCCTTGGAGAGTATTTCATCAATGTCAAACGGCAGTTCCGCCTTGCTGAACTCGGCCTTTACATCGGTGACGGTACATTTGGGCTCACCATCCTTGAACAGTCCCAAACGAATGGCAATCTGTAGGAGCAGTTCCCCTATGCGGTCTATCTCTCTTAGAATAAAGTCTTCCATAAAACTGATTTCCGGATGCAAAGATAATACAAAGCACGGACACTGCGACACGGAATAATACGGACGCTAAGACACGGAATCAGACCTACAGCGTATTCCGGCTGTCAAAGCGTCCGACTAAATGGGGTATACCGTCATTTTGCGGACACTTGGACACCAAAACGGTCTTGCAGCGTATTCTGGCGGTTAAAGCGTCCGGACAAAAAATGTTTTTGGCGGATTGGAAGGAATGGGGTGCGTCTTTTTTTGTATTTTTAGGGTCATAATTGAGAATACTTATGAAAGAGATACTGGATTTCCTGAGGAGGCTCAGTTGCAATAATGAGCGCAGCTGGTTCATGGAGCATAAGGATGAGTACAAGCGGGCCAAGGAGCGGTTCGATGCCTTTGCGCTTGAGTTGTTGGCCGATATCCGCAAGTTCGACCCGGCCATCGGTGACTTGCAGCTTAATGATATAACATATCGCATTTACCGCGACGTAAGGTTTTCGGCCGATAAGTCCCCGTACAAGACCCACATGGGCGTCTATATCTGCCCGGGCGGAAAGAAATCGGCCTACAGCGGATACTATTTCCAGGTGAGTGCATCGGCCAGTGACAGTTGGGAGGGAACCCATATGCTGGCTGCCGGTGACTACTGGTGTGACCCAAAGGTGCTGGCCATTCTGCGTGAGGATATTGAGATGAGTGACGGCGGGTTCCGCAAGATCCTGGCCCAGGCTGCTCCCGGATTCGAACTGGATTTTGAGGGGGCACTCAAGAAAGTGCCGGCCGGATTCCCTGTCGATACCCCTGACTCCGATTTTTACCGCCTCAAGCGTTTCTGTATAACCTACATGCCTGATGACGATTTCATCCTGGCGCCGAATCTTGCCGAGCGCGTATCGGCCCTGTTTAAAACCACCAAGCCTTTCCTGGATTTCATTAACCGCGCCGTTACCTGGTCCAAGGAGAATAATGATTAATTTTGCAGACATGAGTAAGAAGATAGAGATACCAAAATTCAGTTGGTGGGATTGGTTCCTGATACTGGGATTCATTAGTGTTAGTGTGGCGGTGAGTGTGCTGAACGGGAATTTCAGTGTGCTTAGTTTTATTGCGGGAACCTGCAGCGTGCTTTGCGTGATTTTTGGTGTCAAGGGCAGCGTGCTGAACTTCCTTTTTGGATTCCTGGGATCATGCATTCAGGGATATATGGCTCTGCGCAGCGGGCTTTATGCCAATGCGGCGCTGTTCCTGCTCTATAATGTGCCGATGCAGTTTGTGGGCTGGGCCCAGTGGCGCAAACGTGCGCTGGGCGGCGGCAGCGAGGGCATCAAGACCCGCTGGATGAGCTGGCCTCAGAGAGTGCTGCTGATTGTGCTGAGCACTGCTGCAGTCTGGGGTATAAGCAGATTGCTTCTTAAGACCGATGACCCTCAGCCCGTGTCCGATGCACTTGCCATGACCGTGGCCGTGGGCGCTCAGTTCCTGCTTACGTTCGCGTTCATTGAGCAGTGGTTCATGTGGATTGTGGTGAACGGCGCCAACCTGGTTATGTGGGCCATTGCAGCCACCCGCGGCGTGCAGTTTGCACCTATCATGGTGGTACAGTACGTATTCTACATGATGAACTCCATCTACGGAATAGTGTGGTGGAGCAAAATGTCAAAAAAGTCATAGCGTATGGCATCGATCAAGGATAAGACCGTTTTTGTGTGCTCCGAGTGCGGCTTTGACTCGCCCAAGTGGAGCGGCAAATGCCCGTCGTGCGGCATGTGGAACACCATGAAAGAGATGACCGTCAAGGCTCCTACCGCACAGACCGTAACCGCCGCCGCACGCAAGAGTGCAACAGGTAAGGCCGATGAGAGCCGCCCGCATACCCTGAGTGAGATTGACAGCACCATGGAGGCCCGCATCGATATGCATGATGAGGAGCTGAACCGCGTGCTGGGAGGCGGACTGGTACAGGGATCAATCGTACTGCTGGGCGGTGAGCCCGGAATAGGCAAATCCACCCTGACGCTGCAGACAGTGATGCGCCTGCAGGACCTAAAGGTGCTGTACGTATCGGGCGAGGAGAGTGCCCGCCAGATCAAGATGCGTGCTCAGCGTCTGGCTACCGCGAACGGCAGCAATCAACTGAGTGACAACCTGCTCATTCTGTGCGAGACATCGCTCGAAAAGATATATGAACAGATAAAAGCCGTTCAACCCCAACTCCTGGTGATAGACTCCATCCAGACCATTAGCAGCGAGTACGTGGATTCATCGACCGGAAGCATAACTCAGGTGCGCGAGTGCGCCGCTTCGCTGCTCAAGTTTGCCAAGGAGAGCGGAACTCCCGTTCTTCTGATAGGCCATATCACCAAGGACGGATCGATAGCCGGCCCCAAGATTCTGGAGCATATCGTTGATGCGGTTCTGCAGTTTGAGGGTGACCAGCACTATCTGTACCGCATACTCAGGCCCATTAAGAACCGTTTTGGCAGCACTGCCGAGTTAGGCATTTATGAGATGCTGGAGACTGGCCTAAGGCAGGTGAGTAACCCCAGTGAGTTGCTGCTTACCGACAGCCATCAGGGCATGAGCGGCGTATCGATTGCCTGCACCATTGAGGGCGTACGTCCGTTCCTGATTGAGGTTCAGGCTCTGGCCAGCACCGCAGTTTACGGAACCCCGCAGCGCAGTGCAATTGGTTTTGATGTTCGCCGCATGAACATGCTGCTTGCCGTCCTTGAAAAACGTGTCGGCTTCAAGTTGGGTCAGAAAGACGTATTCCTGAACATAGCAGGTGGGTTGAAAGTAAGCGATCCCGCAATAGACCTGGCAGTAATCAGCGCCATTCTATCAAGCAGTCTGGATATTGCTGTAGACCGCACCGTCTGCATGACAGGTGAGGTAGGTCTGTCGGGTGAAATCCGTCCAGTAAGCCGCATAGAACAGCGCATCGCCGAAGCCGCAAAGCTGGGATTTGAGCGCATCATCATCCCCAAGAGCAACATGCACGGCCTGGAGAACCGCCAGCTGGGCATCGGCCTCATTCCCGTCACCAAAGTGGAGGAGGCTTTCAAGCATCTTTTCGGTTAATTTTTTTTCGCCAAAGTGTCCCACAACGAATAGCGCTGTGGGGCTTGTGGCGTGGGTTGGTGTGGGACATGGGCTCATCTGAGGGGGATGTCCCACACTCATCGGGCCGAGAGAGGGCTCTCGCGGGGGTCGTTGTGGGACACTTTGGCGAGCTGAGTGTGGGACACTTTGGCGAGGGGGAAGGGTGGAGTAATCAGTATTGAGTAAAAATGTGCAATAAGAGGTACGTGCGTTGGGAGTTTTGCGGGAAAAGGAGTATTTTTGCAGTTTGAAAAAAACGTTGCTACTGTGAAAGTATTGAAATTCGGTGGCTCGTCCGTGGGATCCAAGGAGAGCATTACCAACCTCAAACAGATTGTAGAGTCACAACAGGATGATGTGATAGTAGTGGTTTCGGCACTTGGCGGAATCACTGACAAGCTTATTGCTACGGCAAAGATGGCTGCCAGTGGGGACCGTCAGTATGAGACTGAGACCAACGCTATGCTGGAGCGTCATGAGCAGATGATCCGTGACGTAGTGGTGCCCGAGCGTCGTCGCAAGGCCTACACCCAGGTTCGCAAACTGTTCGGTGAGCTCAAGGAGATCATGCAGGGACTGTACCTGCTGCATGACCTGTCAGAGAAGACCATGGACACGATCGTGAGTTACGGCGAGCGCCTGTCATCACAGATTGTGGCGCAGCTCATAGATGACATCAAACTCTATGACTCGCGTGAATTCATAAAGACCGAGCACAACGGCCACAACCATTCCATAGACAGCGACCTTACCTACCGCCTTATCCGCGAGACATTCAAGGATATGCCCCACAAGGCTCTTGCCCCCGGATTCATATCGGCCGATGCCCAGACGGGTGAGATAACTAACCTGGGCCGGGGAGGATCTGACTACACCGCATCACTTCTGGCTGCGGCTCTGGATGCCAGCGTGCTGGAGATATGGACCGATGTGGACGGATTCATGACGGCCGATCCCCGCGTGATATCGACCGCATACACCATCGATGAGCTGAGTTACGTGGAGGCGATGGAGCTGTGCAACTTTGGCGCCAAGGTGGTTTATCCGCCTACCATCTATCCAGTCTGCCAGAAGAACATCCCAATACTGATAAAGAATACATTCAACCCGACGGCCCGCGGCACCGAGATAGTGAACGAACTCCCCGCCGGAACCAAGGCCATCAAGGGTATATCAAGCATAGGCAACACCGCCCTTATCACCATGCGTGGTCTGGGTATGGTGGGCGTGATTGGTGTTAACTACCGCATATTCAAGACGCTGGCCGAGAACGGTATCAGCGTGTTCCTGGTGTCACAGGCATCGTCCGAGAACAGTACATCAATCGGTGTACAGAATGAGGATGCGGCACTGGCCTGCGAGCTCCTGAACCGCGAGTTCAGCAAGGAGATTTCGCTGGGCGCCATCTTCCCCATATCGGCCGAGATGGACCTGGCAACCGTGGCCATTGTGGGTGAGAACATGAAACGCAGCCCGGGTATTGCGGGTAAGCTGTTCAGCGTGCTGGGCCGCAACGGTATCAACGTGATTGCCTGCGCTCAGGGTGCATCCGAGACCAACATATCATTTGTGGTGCAGAAGAGCTCGCTGCGCAAATCGCTCAACGTAATCCATGACTCGTTCTTCCTGTCCGAGTATCAGGTGCTCAACCTCTTTATCTGCGGTGTGGGTACCGTGGGCAGCAGCCTGCTGGAGCAGATCCGCGGACAGCGCCAGAAACTGATGCAGGAGCGCGGGCTCAAGCTGAACGTGGTGGGTATTGCTCGTGGAAGCAAGGCTCTGTTCTGCCGTGAGGGCATTGACCTGGACACTTACCGCGAGCAGTTGGAGAAGGCTCCCGCCAGCAACATAAAGACCCTGCACGACGAGGTCATCGGCATGAACATATTCAACTCGGTATTTGTGGATTGCACCGCCAGCGCCGATGTTGCCGGACTTTACCGTGATTTCCTGGATCATAACATATCGGTTGTGGCAGCCAATAAGATTGCTGCCTCATCGGAGTATGACAAGTATCTGGAACTTAAGAAAACGGCCCGCCGCCGCGGTGTCAAGTTCTTGTTTGAGACCAATGTGGGCGCAGGCCTGCCGGTTATAAACACCATCAACGACCTGATAAACAGCGGTGACCATATCCTTAAGATCGAGGCTGTGGTAAGCGGTACACTGAACTTTATATTCAGCACGCTGAGTGCCGACTGCCCCCTGAGCCAGACCATACGCCTGGCCAAGGAGAAGGGTTACAGCGAGCCCGATCCGCGTATTGACCTGTCCGGCAAGGACGTGCTGCGCAAGCTGGTGATACTGGCGCGTGAGAGCGGTTACGCCATTGAGCAGAATGATGTCAAGAGCGAGCTGTTCATACCGCAGGAGCTGTTTGACGGCACCATTGACCAGTTCTGGAAGAAACTGCCCAAGCTGGATGCCGACTTTGAGCAGCGCCGTGCACGTGTGGAGAAGGAGGGCAAGCGCATGCGTTTTGTGGCCCGCCTGGAGAACGGCAAGGCAAGCATATCGCTGGCCGAGGTCAACAAGTACCATCCGTTCTATAACCTGCAGGGCAGCAACAACATAATCCTGCTCACCACCGAGCGCTACAAGGAGTATCCCATGATGATTCAGGGTTACGGCGCAGGTGCTGCAGTTACCGCAGCAGGCGTATTCGCAGACATAATGAGTATTGCTAATATCTGATATAAACAGTCTTTTCCAAGAATGAAATACATAATCATCTTAGGCGACGGAATGGCCGATTGGCCTGTCAAGGAGTTCGGTGACAAGACCATACTCCAGCACGCCCGCAAACCATATATGGACATGCTGGCCCGCAAAGGCCGTACCGGCATGCTCAAGACCGTACCCGACGGATTCCACCCCGGCAGTGAGGTGGCCAACATGACCGTTATGGGTTATGACGTAACCAAGTCATTCGAGGGCCGAGGCGTGCTCGAGGCCGCCAACATAGGCGTGGATATCAAGCCCGGCCAGATGGGCATGCGCTGCAACATAATCTGCATAGAGAACGGCCTTATCAAGAACCACTCGGCAGGTCATATCACCACCCCCGAGGCCGATGAGCTTATCAAGGCTCTGGACAAGGAGTTGGGCACGGATAAGGTGCATTTTCATACCGGCATTCAGTACCGCCATCTGCTGGTTATAGACGGTGGCCGCAAGGAGCTTATCTGCACTCCGCCTCATGATGTACCGGGACAGCCGTTCAAGGATCTCATGATCAAGGCTGCCACCCCTGAGGCTCAGCCTACGGCAGACCTTCTGAACGACCTCATACTGCGTTCACAGGAGATACTGTCCAAGCACCCCGTAAACCTTAAGCGCGTAGCAGAAGGTAAGGACCCCGCCAACAGTATCTGGCCTTGGTCACCCGGTTACCGTCCGTCAATGCAGCCACTTAATGAACTTTATCCCAATGTCCGCAAGAGCTCGGTGATATCGGCCGTGGACCTTATCAAGGGAATAGGTCACTATGCCGGCATGAAGGTGATTGACGTGGAGGGAGCAACAGGCCTTTTTGATACCAACTACGAGGGCAAGGCACAGGCTGCCATTGATGCCCTTAAGACCGATGACTTTGTATATGTGCACGTTGAGGCCCCCGATGAGGCCGGTCACGAGGGTAACTTTACCCTTAAGAACCGCACCGTCGAGGATCTGGACAGCCGCCTGATAGGTCCCATCTATGAGGAGGTCTCCAAATGGGACGAGCCGGTAGCCATTGCAGTGCTGCCTGACCATCCCACGCCTTGCGCACACCGCACGCACACATCGGACCCCATTCCGTTCCTTATCTATGCCCCGGGAATGGAGGCTGACAGCGTTACCGCCTTTGACGAGGAGTCTTGCAAGCAGGGCGGCTACGGCAACATTGAGGGCACAGAATTCACCAAGATATTCCTATCATTGAAATGAAATATTACAGCACAAACCATAAGTCCGATGACGTGACCCTGCGTGATGCAGTGGTTCGCGGACTTGCTCCTGACCGCGGTCTCTACATGCCTGAGCGCCTGAACAAGTTGCCTAAGGAGTTCTTTGACAACATAGACAAGATGACATTCCAGGAGATGTCACTGGAGGTAGCGAAGGCGTTTTTTGGTGAGGATATCCCCGCCGATGACCTTAAGCGCATTGTCTATGACACACTGGCTTTTGAGACTCCCGTTGTAAAGGTTGAGGACAATATATACTCATTGGAGTTGTTCCACGGTCCCACACTTGCATTCAAGGATGTAGGCGCACGCTTCATGGCCCGCCTGCTGGGATACTTCAACAAGGAAGAGAAACAGCTGGTCAATGTGCTGGTGGCCACATCGGGCGATACCGGCAGCGCCGTTGCCAACGGATTCCTGGGCGTGGAGGGCGTACACGTGTATGTGCTCTATCCCAAAGGCAAGGTGAGCCCCATCCAGGAGTGCCAGTTCACCACTCTGGGCCGCAACATCACCGCCGTTGAGATAGACGGTGTGTTTGATGACTGCCAGGCTCTGGTCAAGAACGCCTTTATGGATGCAGAGCTCAACCAGAGGATGAAACTGACATCGGCCAACTCAATCAATGTGGCCCGTTTCCTGCCGCAGGCATTCTACTACTTCAACGCCTACGCACAGATGAAGGCTATGGGTAAGGCCGATAACCTGGTAATCTGCGTGCCCAGCGGTAACTTCGGCAATATCACGACCGGTCTGTTCGGCTGGTTCATGGGACTGCCCGTAAAGCGTTTCATTGCCGCCAACAACGCCAACGACATATTCTACAACTATCTCCAGACCGGAGTATACAGCCCCAAACCGTCGGTCCAGACACTGGCCAACGCAATGGATGTGGGCGATCCCAGCAACTTTGCACGTGTGCTTGCCCTGTACGGCGGCTCACACAAGGATATCGCAGGTCATATTGGCGGCGCAACCTATACCGATGAGCAGATTAAGGAGACCCTTAAGGAGTGCTTTGAGCGTACCGGTTACCTGCTTGACCCGCACGGAACATGCGGCTATCGCGCCCTGCGTGAGCAACTGCAGCCCGGTGAGTATGGCGTATTCCTGGAGACTGCGCATCCGGCCAAGTTCAAGGAGAAGGTGGATGCCATCACCGGCGGTGACGTGGAGATTCCCGCGCGCCTGCAGGCCTTCATGAAGGGCACCAAGCAGAGCGTTGAGATAAGTAAGGACTACGCTGATTTCCGCAAATTCCTGTTTAAGGAATCTGAGTAAACAAGCACAGAGTTAAAAAGGACTATGGCTTGTGAGCAGATTTCATTAAACAGATTGGATATACCTTTGAACGAGGTCTATTCATTCATGGGGTACAAGGACGGTGAGCCCGATGCTCAGACCGTGCGTACCACTGAGTATCTGCTGCGCGAGTCTGCCCAGTTCCTGCGCCCTCAGTTCAAGTACGTGATTGTAGATGGAACACTTGATCTGGAGGCCAATCAGTTTACGCTGATAGGGGAGAAGGGACCCGTAACATTTGATGCAGGCAAGATAATCTGCCGCCAGTTGCGCGGAGCACAGAAATATGCCGTATTCGTGGCAACCGTGGGAAGCGGTTATTTCCAGTGGACCGATGCTGTCAAGCGCCGTGACGATATGTTCCAGACCTATGCCATGGACTGCGTGGGCAGCCAGATTGTGGAGAGCGTGGCCGATTATATGGAAACGGTGCTTCAAAAAGAGATTGACCCTGCCGGATTCAAGCGCACCAACCGTTTCAGCCCGGGTTACTGCGGCTGGCATGTATCGGCACAACCTGCCCTTTTCAGCCTGTTCCCGGAGCAGAACCCCTGCGGCATAGAACTCACGGAGTCCTGCCTGATGCTGCCCATGAAATCGGTGAGCGGCGTCATAGGCATCGGCCCTGATGTAAGATATCTGCCCTATACTTGCGGAATATGTGATAAAAAGGATTGTTACAAGAGAAGGACTAAATAATGTATTCAGGAGAGGAACTGTTCTTTAGCGTATCTGTTGCAGTTTATGTAGCTATCAGTCTGGCGATTGCCGCTATCCGTTGGGGCCACAAGTGCCAGCCATACGCACGTCATGCCGATTATTATTACCCGGCCTGGAAGACGCTGGTATTCTGTTTCGCGTCCGATATACTGTTGCTGCCTATAGCCTTTATACCACAGGATGCCGATGCTGTGCTGTATCTGCGCATGTTGCTTATCCTGGCTTCGCCGTTCTTCTGTGCGGTGGTGTTGTTCAGTTACTTTGGCAAGGTACTGAATGTGGGCTGGTGGCGCAACCCCGTGCATGCGCTCTATGTCCCGTTTGTCCTAATGGCCTTGACGGCACTTGTTCTGACATTCATTCCGGGTACACAGCTTGAGGGTTCGTTCTGTAAGTGGTTTTTCTGTATATCAGGTGTTCTGGCAGTTGTTTATCTGCTCTGTTTCGTGATGGCAATCAGCATGATTACCCGTGCCATTCGCCGTTACTCTAAGGATAACTACTCCAATCCGGAGGACTTTCCGCACCAGTTTGCCAAAGGTATAATCTGGCTCCCCATAATCCATCTTGCTATCAGCTGGGTATCTACGTTTATAGGTACATATTTCTCCCTATCCCTAGGCATGCTGCTGCTTTCTGTTCTGGGAGTGGTGTTTCTGATAGGTGCCCTTACCCCTCACCGCACGCTCGATGTGGAGCGTCTGGAGTCAGGAGAGCTTCAGGTTGATACAGTGCCCGATATCCCCGAACCGCAGTTGCCTGAGCCCGATTCAGAACCGGAGCTTGCCGAGGAGACCCTGTCACAGGAGCGCAAGGATGAGATTGCAGGTATAGTTCGCCATTGCGTGGAGGATGATCAGGCCTATCTTGACAGCCATCTGACACTCTCCAGCCTGTCACGTATATGCGGCGTAAACCGCACATATCTTTCACAGGTCATCACCGACAACATGGGCGGCTTCTACAACTATGTAAACCGCTGCCGTCTGGCTCACGTGGCACGCCTTAAAGTCCAGCAGCCCGATGCCTCGATCGAGGAGATCGTCATCGCATCCGGTTTCGGCTCCCGCCAATCATACTACAACGTCCGCCGTCAGCTAGAATAATCATTTTTTTACTGATTTTGACAAAACCGCCCTGAGTTTTTTACTGATTTTGACAGGGCGTATCTGCTCGCGCGCGAACTTTGCCCACGTTTTAAAACAATATGGGCTTTTTTTATTTTATCTCTCGTTTCATTAGTCCTTTCCATCCCGAGACAGGGGATGGGGTACCTTTATCTCCCCAAATGAAAGCCCTTGAAATCATCATGACAATTATCCTGGTGGTCTGTGCGGCATACATCATATGGTGCCTGTACAAGACCTCCAGATATTTGCGTGAACATCCCGACCAACTGCGCTGGCCCGATGCTCCGTCTGACAGAAAAAACAGAAACAAACAGATATGAAAAGAGACTTTATTCTAAACCGAATCATCAAAGTCATGCTTCTGGTCCTTAGCATGACAGTCGGACAGAATGCTTTGGCCGAGAGTTCGTGGACTGTCGAGAACAGTAAAGGCGCCAGCAACACGTTTACCATCAAGCGTAGCGAGAAGGGCTATGCACAGAAGGTGCTTTACCGCACCGTCAGCCTCAGTGCCTATGCCGGTCAGCACTATACAGCCAAGTATGGCGAACTGGAATTCCTGGAAAACGAAGATACCAAGACAGTCACCGTAACAGAGAGCACTCCTAACGTTGATTCATACAAATATCAGAACGGAGCAACCCGCCAGTATAAGCTGGAAGTAACAGACCGTGCCGGACTCCTTTTGGCCAGCGCAACCCGTGATATGACGATCGGTTATAACGTTGCCTCCTCAGGTGTGTTCGACAACAAATCTTATACCATTCGTTCATCTGAGGTTACTGTGACCGAAGACGGTTATGCACAGTCTTCCAACCCTCATACAGTAGCCAGTACGCAATTTTACACCGAGGGCACAAAAGCTTATCTTGTATACCTTAACGCTGAACTCCGTATGAGGTTGGAATTCCAGGCTAAAGAGGTTAACGATGGTTACCAGTACGTGCAGATACTCACAGATAACACCACTGGTTGCGATACAGGTGCTGGCGACGGAAACCCTGGAACCCCGAACGTGTCACATTATATGGCTGGTTTTGATATTGGCGGTAAAGGTGTAGATACATATTACAAATATTCTTTTCCCGTTCCGTCTGTTGGAAACGATGCTGGAGCCACCAAACCGTGGACCGAGTTAAGCAACTCGGTTGCCGACTTGAAGAAACAAAAGTTCAATACTGGCTGCCGTGCATCGGATGGAAGGCTTATCCTGCCAACAGGTTTCTCTACACTCGTAGTGCGCTTTAATGCTTCTGGTAGTGATGAGGACGACTGGAAAGCTAAGGACATAAAGGCCTTCATACAAGCCAGTGATGCCACTATGCCCACCAAATTATCTGTTTCTGCTGCTCCTGGCCGTCATGCCAAGGGCAATACGGTGTATGTCAGCGTGGCCTTCAGCGAGATCGTGACCATCAGTGGTAACACCAAGAAACTCACCTCCAGTTGGGGCGACTTGAACTATGTAGCAGGAAGTGGCACCAATGTACTTACCTTCAGCGGTATTATCAGTAACAGCGCAAGCGGCACGCTCAGTATCACAGGTCTTACGGGCACTGTGCAGGATCTGGCTGGCAAGGGGTTTACTTGGTCTGGAACTGACGCCCTGAGTACCACCCTTGATGGCAATCTGACGTACACCATCAACGATTTCTATACCGACGGCAGCGGGAACTACCTCATCGCCTGCCATGACGACCTCTGGGGTCTGGCGAGCTATGTGAACGCCGGCAACAATGCCAGCGGCAAAACATTCCTGCAAGTGGCCGATATCAGCTTCGCCCACACCACCAATTGGAACAACGCCTCCAGCACCGAGAACAACTTCTCCGCTATTGGCAGTAGTACCAGTATCGATTACCGCTTCATGGGCACCTACGACGGCGGTGGCCATTCCATCAGCGGCATCCGCATCTACAAGGACGACACCAGCAACAGCGATAAGTACCAGGGGCTCTTCGGTTATGTCCAGAACGGCACAGTCCGCAATGTCAACCTCGCCGATGCTCGCATTACTGGCCACAATCATGTCGGTGGTATCGTGGGTTACTCATACCAAAGCACTGTGGAGGACTGCACTGTGGGCGACAATGTCTGTATCCATGCCGTGCAGAGCGACGCCAAATACCACGGCGGCATCATGGGCTACTCAAACCAAAACACCGTGCAACGCTGCATAAGTCATGTCACCCTCTCCGTTGCCAACAACAGCAACTGTGCCTATTACGCAGGCATTGTGGGCAGCATCAATAGTGGCACCCTCAGCGACTGCCTAGCCATCGGCGTAGTCATCCCTAACGTCAACAACAGAGGTATCATCTTCGGCTCCAAAAGCAACATAACCCCCACCCGCAATTACTTTCTCGGCTGCACTGGCATGGACCAGTCATCAAACATCTTTGCCATTACCCTAGGCACTAATGTCACCCTAAACCGTACGCCTGCTACCGATCCACTGCCTGGCACTAACAACATGACTTACAATGACGGTGCAACCATAGGTGGCACGGAGTATTACATTAAAGAGGCGGCGATTCCCCTCAACTACAGCGGCGAAGTTAGCACTGGCTATCATTTGGTATACAGCGCTACCGCCGGCACCATCAGCGGCTCAACACTCATCATGCCCGCTAAGGATGTCACCGTCACCGCCACAGTTCCTGCCAACCACTACTACGTGGAGTTCAACAAGAACGGTGGCAGCGGCGAGATGCTTATTCAGGGCTTCAACTACGACGAGGTGCAGAATCTCAGAGCCAACACTTACACCCGTGAGGACTATGTCTTCAACGGATGGAATACCCAAGCTGACGGTAACGGCACCAGCTACACCAATCAGCAAGAGGTCAGCAACCTCACAGCCACGAATGGTGGTTTCTTCACCCTCTATGCCCAGTGGCGTCAAGTGGCCGGCTCTTGCGGCGACAACGCCCGCTGGAGTTACGACGACAACGGCACACTCAGCATCACCGGCAGCGGGACGATGAGTGACTATGATGAAAACAACTTCCCATGGCAGGACTATAAGACCTATATCACCACCGTTAGCATCGGCGACGACATCACCGAAATCAACGGATTACCCTTCAAAGGATGCACCAACCTCGCCATCGTCACTGGCGGCAGCGGACTTACCAACGTTTACTACGCCGCCTTTGCTTTCACGCCGTGGCGTGAAGCCACCAAAGCCAGCGACACCGTCACCTATCTCGGCCATGTGGCTTACTGTGGTCAAGGCGTTAGCGGCGATGTAATCATCGACGACGGCACTGTTTGCATCGCCGATTTTGCATTCGTGAACGACAACGCCATTACCTCCGTCACCATTCCTGCCAGCGTGACCAGCATCGGCAAAAATGCCTTTAACAACTGCTCCGCCCTTACCACCGTGAACGTCCTCGGCACCACACCGTCCATGGTCGTCAATGATGCCTTCTTTCTCCTTGAATCCGACAAATCCCTTGCTCGCACCTTCAACGTGCGCAGCGCCGACTACAAGACCGCCAGTGGCTGGGCCCACATCTATAATAAGTCCGGCTACTTCGCCGGCTTCACCGGCACCGAGATGCGCGTTGTTAGCACCCTCACGCTGCCCGACAACGTGACTGACAGCGCAGCCGCCGCCGACAAAGTCACCATCCTCGGCACCGACTACTACGTTGAGGAAGCCGACGTAACCATCAGCGGCCTCGGTACAGAGCACACTGACGGAGGCGTCACCTACCGCAGCCGCGCCACCGTTATTTACAACACCGACCAGACCATCAACCTCGATGTCGACCAGTCCACCGGCCAGGCCACTTTCATCATGCCTGCCGCCGATGCCACCGTCACCGCCGAGGAATATGCCTACGCTGTTAAGTACATTGATGCCGACGGCACCGAGAAGACCTGCTACAACCCCACCGTCATCCAGAGCAGCAATAGCGACGTAATTCTCGGTAGCCGCAGCAACAGCCAGCCCGCTTGGTACGTCGTACCCGCAGCCACCGTCACCGTCATCGGCAAGCTCTGGTTCGAGGATCCCGACGTCCGCCTCATCCTTTGCGACGGTGCCACCCTCACCGTCACCTGTAACGACAACAACGCCCTCCAGTGCGATAATGGCCCCCTCACCATCTACGGCCAGAGTCAGCAGAGCGGCACCCTCAACGCCACCAGTAGCGGTAACCATGCCATATTCTCTCAAGGCGGCGCCATCAACAACATCACCATCAACGGCGGCATCGTCAACGCCACCGCCACCAGAGATGCCATCTACTCCAATATGGGAAACGTCATCATCAACGGCGGCATCGTCAGCGCCACCGGTGGCGACAAAGGCATCTACGCAGATAAAACCATCACCCTTGGTTGGACCAACCCAACTGACCACATCTATGCCAGCAGCTACAATAAGAATCCCATCGTGAAGGACGGCCAGACGCTGACGGACGGCAACGCTGCCTACAGCGGCAGCGTCACTGCAAGTGACATTGACGGCAAGACGCTGAGACCTGACCTCTGGGGCTGGGCCAGTGGCAACGACGGCAGCACAGAGGCGAAGGCCTTCACTATCACCACCACTGCCGGCCTCGATCAGTTGGCCACGCTGGTGAACAGCGGCAACGGGTTTCAGAATAAGTTCTTCAAGCTGAATGCCGACATCACCTACAGCCACAAGGCCGACAATGAGGAGGGCGCAGACACCGAGAACAACTTCACCACCATCGGCGTCTATATCCAAGAACGATTTAAATGTTTCTGTGGCATCTTAGACGGCCAGGGCCATACCATCAGCGGCATACGCATCTACAAGGGTGGCGACAGCAGCAGCGATGACAATCAGGGTCTCTTCAGATGGATATATAGGTCTGAAGCCACCATCAAGAACGTCATCCTGGCCGATACCCGCATCACCGGTAGGTCTCATGTAGGCGGCATCGTGGGAAATATATTTGCTGGTACCGTGGAGAACTGCCGCGTAGGCAGCGATGTCACCATCCATGCCGCAACTAACTACGCCGATTGTCACGGCGGCGTGGTGGGTGTATGTAACCAGAACGGCACCATCCGCGGCTGCGTCAGCAGCGCCATCCTCACCGTGGCCGACGGCCTCACTGACATCTCATGTTTCGGCGGCATCGTGGGCGCTTTCGATGGTAACATGTCCGACTGCCTGGCTCTCGACGCCACCATGCCTGCTGTCACCAAAAGTGGTGCCATCGCGGGTAGTATTAACGCCAGAATAAGCACTCAAACCAACTGCTACCACCGCGACTGCACCGTGGGCGGCAATGGTGCTCCGAGCAACACCTACAACGTGAGCGCCTACACCGTGAACGCAGGCACATATGTCACCATGGCTCCCGCCGGCAGTGCCGACACGATCTACGAATTCAATGGCATTCAGCGCTACGGCGACGCCCTCTACTACGGCGGCGTGATCTATGCCCCCGAGGACGCTGACGTCAGCCTCACGCTGGGCTATAACGGCAGCGTGCCTACAGACCTTAGTATCGGCTACGTTCCCAGCGTAGGCACCCTCAGCGGCTCAGCCAATCCCTACACGCTCACTATGCCTGCCGGGGATGTCACCATCAATGCATTCTTCGGCGTGGAAGTGCCATACATCGATGAGAAGGGCGTGGAGCATATCGCCACAGCCATTCCGCTCGACAACACCATGATGACACTGGCAGCAGGCACCTATGTGGTGAATAGTGATGTGACCTACTACAGCACCGTCACGACAACGGGCGACGTCACGCTGATCCTGGCCGACGGAGCCAGATTATATGCAAAATCTGGTATCAACTCCGATGGATACGACCTGACTATTTACGGGCAGGCTGCGGGATCCGGTGAACTCTCACTTGATAATTCTATTTATTGTAATAACATTTGCATCAACGGCGGAATCATTAATAATTATAACGGCCCTTTCGGCATCCATGCCTATGGCAACGTCACCATCAACGACGGAACCATAAATATTGAGAATGGCAACGATTACGGCATCTTCGCCAATAATGGCAACGTCACCATCAACGGCGGAACCTTGTCATTTAACTCCTATTATGGCATTGTGACCAGCAACGTAATCCTTGCCAGCAGCACATCATTGAAGACGCTTAACATTACCCGTGGTTTTTATGTCTACACAATCTCACTGGACCGCACATTTACAGTTGGTAAACCTGCCACGTTGATGCTGCCGTTCTACATGGATGTCAACTACATCAGCGGCGGTACGTTCTATACGTTTGGCGGTGTGGAGAAAGAGAATGACAGGTGGGTGGCTACGATGAACGCTGTGACAGACTATATTGAGCCTAACACGCCGTATCTTGTAATGCCTACAGAAACATCGCTCACTTTCAACCATGGAACCCATCTCTGCACCGAGGGCGGCGGAGGCGGCCAGACAGCCGATGAGGGCAGTCACTGGACCTTTAAGGGAACGTATGATTACATAAAGTGGACCACTGACACTTCTGACCCGGATTACACCGCCGAGCGTGCAGCCGAGATTGGCCGAGTCTATGGATTTGCCGGAGTACAGAAGGACGGCATTGAGGTGGGTGACTTTGTGAAGGCGGCCAGCGGCGCCAGGATAAGACCCATGAGCGCTTACCTGATGTGGAGCGACACACCCAACGCACAGAACGCACCGATGCGTGGCAGCAGCCGCACAGGGTCTGCCCAGGAGCTGCCTCAAAGCATCACTGTGAGATTGCTTGATGCAAGCGGAACGGTAACCAATGTGGGTGAGATTGATACAGTGACAGGTGAGATAAGCTTTGAGGGCTGGTACACGCTGCAGGGCGTGAAGCTGGATTCTGAACCTACTGAGCCGGGTATCTATATCAATAATGGCAAAAAGGTTTCAATCAAGTGAGTAAGTAAAGTACTGGTCAAACACATTAAATGTTGAAAGAAGTTATGAAAAAGATATATGAGAAACCCACTACCCAGGAGATAAAGCTTAATGCTCCCACTTTACTGTTACAGGCAAGTGCCACTCCTCCCAATGGTATTCCCGACTTTGATGGCTGGATGAACTAGAGTGTCAGCACCGAGTTGCAGAGAGTTGTGACGGCGGTGCGGTGAGTGATAAAGATCATAGTCTTGCTGGGATAGGCCTTGAAGAGGCGGGCGTAGAGCTCAGTCTCTGTCTCGGGATCAAGAGACGAACTTATCTCATCAAGGAGCAATATGGAGCCCGGGCGCAGCAAGCCCCGGGCTATTGCTATTCTTTGGGCCTGGCCTTCACTGAGACCGCTGCCGCGCTCGCCGAGCAGGGTATCAAGACCGTCGGGGAGTTCCTGCACAAAATCGGCGCAGGCGGTGTGCAGAGCCTCAATAAGTTGTTCGTCCGATGCATCCGGATCGGCCACCTGCAGGTTGAAACGGATGGTGCCGCTCATGAGTGTGTTGCCTTGGGGTACGAATACAAAGTCGGGGCGGGTCTCGGCGCCTGCGGCAAGGGAATTGTCGGAGCCGTAAAGATTTATGCTGCCGCTGTCGGGGCTGATGAATCCCAACATGAGTCGGAACAGAGTGGTCTTGCCTATGCCTGTCTCACCCATAAGTGCGGTCTTGGTGCCGGGTTGGAAATCATGACTGAAACCGGTCAGTATCTGACGGTCACCGCCTGCATATTGGAAGTTCACATTCTCAAAACGTATTCCGCGCAGAGTGGGGTGCAGCGTGCCTGTATCGGCCACGGCGTTGCTCTCAAGTTCGGCCAGACGGTCTATGCTGGCTGTGGAGTGTATCACCTGCGGAACCAGGTTGAGCAATTGCATTACGGGGTGCTGGATCTGGCCTACCAGTTGCAGGAATGATGTCATGATACCGAATGTGATTGCACCGTTACGAAGTTGCAGGCCTCCCCATACGAATGCCAGCAGGTAACCCAGTCCGAATGCGCTGCCCAGTATGATGCGAATCATTATGGTAAAGCGGGTGCGGCGCATTATGTTGCCCTTTAGTTTCTGTTGGGCGGTGTCCAGACGGCCGGTCATCCACTCCTGGCTGCCCATGGCGCGCAGCACGGCGTTGTTCTCCATGCCCTCCTGTACCTGCATCTGTATGCGGCTCTCGTCCTGACGTATGTCAAGCGTCATCTGGCGCAGTTTACGGCCTATAAACTTGGCCATTATTATGGCAAGCGGAGTCATGATGAGCAGAGCCCAGGCAAGCCAGCGGTCAAAGTAATGCAGCAACAGGAATGCACCTATCAGCTGGATGCAGGTGATGCACATCTGGGGCAGGGTATCGGTGGTGGTATCGGACACGACCTCGATATCCTTTGTGAGGCGGGAACTTATGTCACCTGAGTGTATCTCTTTCTCGTCATAGAGTTGGCGGCGGAACAGTCCGCTGAACATGCGCAGGCGTATGGCGTTGGTCTGGCGGATGCCGGCCTTGGTGGTGAGCAGAAAATAGACCTGACGCAGCAGGACACCGCCAACTACGGTCAGCACCAGCCAGATGATCATGACGGTCACGTCACGGGCCGATCCGGTGTGGATGGTCTCATCTATGAAGCGGCGGCTCAGCCATACCATGAGAAGGCCCATGGCTACCTGCGCGGTGCCTGTCACAATGCGTACCGCGGTGTTCCAGCGGATGCCTTGTGTGTTACGCCATATCCAGCCTGAATATTTCATTCAATTACTCCCAGTTTAGTCCAGTTGTCCAGGGTTTCCTTTACATCGGTGCGGGCCTGAAGCAGGTCAACGTCATATTCGTGACATACTGCTACAGCCAGTTTCTCGGCAGTGAATTCACCGTACTCCTGTGCTTTTTTCCAGATGAATGTGGCGGTCTCGTTCAGGCAGAGCATACGGCCGAAGTTAATTGCATCCAGACCTTCTCCGACTATCACGTTCTCGCCGCACACGGTGCGCAGTATAAAACCTTTCTTTATTCTCATATTGCGTATTTCTTATAAGTTCTTCTTAATACAGCCAGTATGATTCTGCGCAGCGGACGTATCACGTACCATACTCTGGCTTTAAACATCTGACCTTTGGATTCCAGGGTCCGTCGCTTTCCCTTTTCATCAACCACATGCGTGGCAATGGCAAGCACGTTTGACGGCGTGCAACTCTCGGTTCCGCAGATGTTTCCGTCACCCATCAGTGTTATGCGGTCCGGTTCAATCTTTATGATCCGATGCACGACATACCGGTCCGGACCTACCTGGGCCAGCACAACCTGACCGCGCTGCAGGCTACCGGGTTTTTGCAGTATGACACTCTCGCGACCGCCGAATATGAACGGCAGCATGCTCCGTCCTTTGACCGGAAAGGTTACGCTCACGCCATCCTGTACCAGACGCACGGCCTCCTGTATGATCAGTTCATCGGTCATATGGCTATAGCGTCTTTACATGTGTGGGCGGCATCGGCATCGGGCAGACAGTCCAGATGCCAAACCTGTATGTTGCTTGCAAGCGCGTTCTCTGTTTCGTGCAGGCCGTCGGCAATGCGTTCATCCCAACGTTTGCCCGATATGCTGGGCACTACGGCGGCATACGCACCTATGCCTTTTAGTCGTACAATCTTATTGTATGGTGCCTGACTCAGCAGCACAATGCCTCCAAGCGGGGCACTTACGTTACGGTAGCATGGTGTCTTGCCGCTCCAGGGGGTGCCATAGACCACTGCGGTGCCATCGGCCTTGATGCGTACCGCAGGGTTGTCATCATTCATGAGCTCAGTGTCGGGTATGTTCTGGAGCCACAGTCTGGCATGGGTGCTTTTGCCCGTGCCGCTCTTGCCCAGGAACATATATCCCTTGCCGTCCAGACTGACTGCCGCCGCATGGAACAGCACGGTGTTTTGTGTGGCCGATGCCATTGCAAACTGTATCATGAGCGCATTGTCCACAGCCGCCTTAGTCTGGAATCCGCTAAGGTAAAGCGTACCCTCACGGTATCCGGCCGAGCAGACCAGCCATCCCGCAGTCTTACCGCCAAACCGGAACTCAAACACCGGTTCTCCCTGCTCAGTATGTCCGCACACGATATCCTGCCCCTCCTCATCCTGGCTCAGCTCCTCAACGTATTGAATCGGCCCACCGTCAGTTACGGTGAGGCTGAACAGTGCATCATTGCTCTGCTCCGTTCTGAACGGCTCATAGTTGGCCATTTGTGCCAGAATGCCGTCATCGGCCTCCAAGCAAAACAAATGCTCCGCAACGATATAGTACTGTTCCCTCATATATCGCAAAGGTAGTAAAATACAGCCATACCTGCGTAAAACCCGCGTTTAAACCATCTTTTCTGCAAGTATGGCCACTAAAACCGCGTTTTTGGCCATTTTCGCTGCCATACTTGCAAAGAATCGGCCCCACAAGCCTTATATTGAAAGGTTTGGCCATATGACCGAGCGTAACCTCCCAGGTGCGCGAGCAAAACTTAGGGTATAGGGTATTGGAAAGGTTTCCATTTGCAGTAGCCGTACTATCCCTTTGGGGGACCATCGTGGAGAGGCGTAAGCGTAGCCCCCTGGAGGATCCCGTTAAGAACGGCGCTTGTTTGACGAACGTTAGGCCCCGTAGGGGACTATAAGGAGGAGTTCGCCGTTTAGGGTCCGGAAGGGAGGCCTTTTGCGTAGCAAAATAAAACAAGGCTGGGCTACGCGCAGCGTAGCCTCGGAGCGTTGTGTCCCCAAAAGGGATAGTACGGCGGTGTGTAGTTTCAGATACCCTATACCCTAAGTTTTGCGGTCTCTATAAAAAAAGAGCCGTTTGTTTTGTCATTTTGATATGAGTGTATAACTTTGCACGCACAAAACGAAAGAATAAACAGAGATTATATGCGACTGCAGGGCCTCATTATTATTGACATTATCATTCCGGACAACCGGTGTGAGAGAGCCTGACGCATATATCTGAACTAAGAAATAAAATGCAAAAGCCTTTCTCACAGATGTGAGAGAGGCTTTTTTAATATAAAAATGTATGTCAGACAGGATCATTTTCTTTGACACCACACTCCGGGACGGCGAACAGGTCCCGGGCTGCCAGCTCAACACCATTGAAAAGATTGAGGTGGCACGCCAGCTCGAGCAGTTGGGCGTGGATGTGATTGAGGCCGGATTTCCGGTAAGCAGCCCGGGTGATTTCAACTCGGTAGTGGAGATATCAAAAGCCGTGAGCAACCCTATTATCTGCGCCCTGACCCGTGCCGTAGAGGCCGATATAGACGCAGCCGCCGATGCACTGCAGTACGCCAGGCTAAAGCGTATCCACACCGGAATAGGCACCAGTGATGAGCACATCCGCTACAAGTTCAACAGCACCCGTGAGGAGATCCTGGAGCGCGCCGTGGCAGCCGTAAAGTATGCAGCGTCCAAGCGCTGTGAGGTGGAGTTCTATGCCGAGGATGCCGGCCGTACCGATAATGAATACCTGGCGCGCGTGGCCGAGGCTGCCATCAAGGCCGGCGCTACCATAATAAACATACCCGATACCACAGGTTACTGCCTGCCCGATGAGTTCGGAGCCAAGATAAAGTACCTGATGGAGCATGTAGATGGTCTGGCCAACGGAAAGGCCATACTCTCCACACACTGCCACAACGACCTGGGAATGGCCACCGCCAACACCATGAGCGGAATCCTGAACGGAGCCCGTCAGGTAGAGGTAACTATAAACGGAGTGGGCGAGAGGGCCGGCAATACATCACTTGAGGAGATAGCAATGATCCTTAAGTGCCACCATAACCTGCCCCTGGAGTGCGGAATCAACACCCAGCGCATAACCGCCGCCAGCCGTCTGGTATCATCGCTCATGAGCATGCCGGTGCAGTTCAACAAGGCAATTGTGGGCCGAAACGCATTTGCGCACTCCAGCGGCATACATCAGGACGGAGTGCTCGAGAACACCAGCACGTATGAGATAATCAACCCCAAGGATGTGGGCCTGGAGGAGGCCAATATAGTACTGACCGCCCGCTCGGGACGCGCAGCACTCAAGCATCGTCTCAATGCTCTTGGCGTAAAGGTTGATGCAGTGGCAATGAACCGCATATACGAGGCATTCCTTAAGCTTGCCGACAAGAAGAAGGAACTTACCGATGATGATATACTGATGCTTGCCGGTGCGGACTTATCGGCCAAAAAGCATGTGCGTCTGGAGGCTCTCCAGGTTACCACAGGCAAGGGTGTGGTGCCCGATGCCACTATCCGTCTGAGTGTGGATGGTCAGGTGTTTGACGCTTCATCGACCGGAAACGGACCGCTGGATGCATCGATCAAGGCGCTCAAAAAGATAATCAAACGTACCATGACGCTTAAGGAGATGACCATCCAGGCACTGTCAAAGGGATCGGATGATGCCTGTAAGGTGCATATGCAGGTGGAGAATGACAACCATCTGTACTATGGATTCGGGTCCGATACCGATATCGTTACCGCCAGCGTTGAGGCGTATATAGATTGCATAAACAAATTCAGACCGGAGAACGATGGGCAAGACGCTGTTTGACAAGATATGGGATGCGCATGTAGTGCAGGCCATCCCCGACGGTCCCACACAGTTGTACATAGACCGTCTGTACTGCCACGAGGTTACCACACCGCAGGCATTCGACACCATCCGTGACAAGGGTTGCGGTGTGTTGCGCCCGGAGCGTGTTATAGCCATGCCTGACCATAACACCCAGTCGGACTGCAGTGACCGCATTGACGATCCGGTGGGCCGCAAGCAGGTGGAGACGCTTGAGCGTAACTGCCGCGAGTTTGGAATAAGGTGCTTTGGATTGGGCAGTCCCGACAACGGAATCATCCATGTGGTGGGCCCTGAGAAAGGTCTTTCACTGCCGGGCATGACAATCGTTTGCGGTGATTCGCATACATCCACCCATGGTGCAATAGGCGCAATAGCAATGGGCATAGGTACGTCCGAGGTGGCTCAGGTGCTGGCTTCACAGTGCATACTGCAACGCAAGCCCAAGACCATGCGTATCAATATAGAAGGTACTCTCAGCGAGGGCGTTACGGCCAAGGATGTGGCGCTCTATATCATGGCGCAGATGACCACATCGGGCGCTACGGGATATGCAGTGGAGTATGCCGGGCAGGTTGTTCGCAGTATGAGCATGGAGGGGCGTCTTACCCTGTCCAACCTGTCGATCGAGATGGGCAGCCGTGCGGGTCTGATAGCCCCTGATGAGACCACGTTCAATTGGCTTAAGGGGCGCGAGTATGCGCCCAAGGGGCCTGATTGGGATAAGGCCGTAAACCGTTGGAGGCAGTTGCGCAGCGACGATGACGCCGTGTTTGACAAGGAGGTTACATATTATGCCGATGACATTGCACCGCGTATTACCTACGGAACCAATCCGGGTGCGGGTATTGCGGTGGACGGAACGATACCTACTTATGAATCAGTCTCCGATCAGGAGCGTGAGCAGTTGAAAGTACAGCTGGACTACATGCAGTTCAAGCCCGGACAGAAACTGGAGGGCACACCTGTTGACTGGTGTTTCCTGGGTGCCTGCACCAATGGCCGCATTGAGGATTTCCGCGCCTTTGCAAGCGTGGTCCAGGGCCGACGCAAGGCTCCCGGCGTGACAGCATGGCTGGTGCCCGGATCATGGGCTGTGCGCCGTCAGATAATAGATGAGGGTATAGACAAGATACTTGAGGATGCAGGTTTTGAACTGCGTCTGCCGTCATGCTCAGCCTGCCTGGCCATGAACCCCGATAAGGTTCCGGCAGGTAAGTTGTGCATATCGACCTCAAACAGAAACTTTGTGGGTCGCCAGGGACCCGGCTCCAGAACCGTTCTGGCCAGCCCGCTCACTGTGGCCGCCAGCGCCGTGACAGGTGTTATTACTGACCCCCGTAAACTCTTGTGACTATGGAAAGGAAAATGAGCATAGTGGAATCAACCTGCATTCCAATAAATATAGACAACTGTAACACGGACCTGATAATACCGGCCCGATACATGGCCGCCACCACCCGTGACCTGGGCTATTTCGGTGACGCATTCATGCATGACCTGCGTTTCGGGGCCGATGGCACTCCCAAGAGTGACTTTGTATTGAACCGTCCCGAATACAGCGAGCGCCCCCACAAGGGTTGCCACGAGATAGTGGTAGCCGGCACCAACTGGGGATCGGGCTCCAGCCGAGAACATGCCGCATGGGCAATTGCGGGTTACGGCATCAGGGTGATCATATCGGACCGTTTTGCCGATATACACCGCGGCAACCTGCTTAACTGCTTTGTGCTGCCGGTTACCGTGAGCACAAAGTTCCGTGATGAGTTGCTGTCAAGCATAAAGAAGGATGCCGGTACCGTTGTCAGGGTGGATCTGGAGGGTCAGACCGTCACTAACATGGCAACCGGACACAGTGAGAAGTTTGAGATTGACGCCTATAAGAAGCACTGCCTCCTGAACGGCTA
>JAFXMB010000051.1 GCA_017530735.1 Bacteroidaceae bacterium
TAACTGACAACAACATACGGTTCAAGGGTGAAATTACCAAGAGAAAGGTAGCCTCAAGCCTTCCGGACGACTACATTTCACCTGCAGATACGGCCCAGCCTGTTGTGACGGATTATGCCAGTGAACTGATGAAGTTTGCCGATAACATACGTGAGTTCAACAGCATGTTCCCTCAGGAGAAGGTCTATCTGGAGTTTGACAACACGGCCTATTTCCAGGGTGAGAACATCTGGTTCAAGGCGTTTGTGACTCATGCCAGCACGCTTGGGCGTGCCCCGAGCGGTGTGCTTTATGTGGATTTTCTGGCTCCTACCGGAGAACTCATACTTCAGCAGAAACTCAAGATAGAGGCGGGGCAGACTGACGGTGCCATTCCTCTTCTGGATGCCGGAACATTCCAGACACTTGAAAAGCAGGGTGTCCTGGCTTATCCCAGCGGATTCTACGAGATAAGGGCCTACACCCAGAATATGCTTGATTTCAGTCCCGATGCCATATTCTCACGTGTAATACCGGTCTACACCCAGCCCAAGTATGTGGGAGAGTATGACCGTTCACGTGTGGAAAACAACGAGGGCAATCCCCGTCTGGAGAAGATACGCGGTGAGACAATAGAGCCTAAGCACAAGATAAATGTGTCATTCTACCCTGAGGGTGGTGACCTTGTCAAGGGACTTCCGTCAAGAGTGGCGTACAAGGCTATCGGCAGTGACGGATTCGGCATAAACGGGTCGCTTAAGGTTCAGGGACTTGCAGATTCCGTAAAGACCGTTCATGACGGAATGGGATCATTCGTTTTCATTCCCAAGGGATCCGAATCGGCCGATTTCATAACATCCGACGGAAATGGTGTCAGCACCGGTTTGCCAAAGGCTGTAAGCAGCGGCTATTCAATGATATCCGATATGCTGCCCGGGTCGCGCCTGGAAGTGAATATCTGGCGCACAGAGGACCGTGTGGGCGAGCAGACGGCTCTGGCGGTAACCTGCCGCGGTGAAGTCATCTACTTTAAGGAGATAAAGGACATTGACGATACCCAGTTTGAAATAGACTGCTCTGATTGGCCTGTGGGCGTATGCCGTTTGACTCTGTATAACAGTGAGGGAATGATACTTTCATCACGTAGCATATTCAACGGTGAGGGTGAACTGAGCACTCCTGCAATTCAGGTCAATACCGACAGCATGTCACGTCAGGCATTCGGCAAGGAGGTTATAGAGTTCCAGCTGACCGACCAGGAGGGCAATCCTTTCCGTGACCGTTTCTGCCTGTCGGTGCGTGACGCTACGGACTACGGTGGCGGACGTACGGAAAATCTTCAGACCAACCTGCTGTTGTCATCGGACCTGAGAGGTTACATACACGATCCTGCGTGGTATCTGGAAAGTGATGACAATGAGCATCGTGAGGCGTTGAATCTGCTGACACTGGTTCAGGGCTGGGAGCGCTACGAGTGGCAGTATATGGCCGGACTGAAAGAGTTTGAGGAGAGACACCGCGTAGAGGAGGGTCTCACCATGAACGGATGGATACTCTCATATGCCAGGCGTGAGCCCGTATCGGACATAGGCGTGTATGCATCGGTCCAGCCGGAGGAGGACAAGATGATGTTTGAGTCTTTTGATTACCAGACTGATTCCACCGGTTACTTTGGTTTTGACATGTCTGATTTTTATGGAAAAGGCAGTTTTACCATCAATCTGATGTCAACCAAGGCGAACGGCAACTCCAAGTATGAGCGGAGCAAGCGCATTCGCTTTGAGCGCGCCGACAGACCCAAAGTCAGACCTTTCCTGATTCAGGAGATTGACCTAAGTCACAATAAACCCATTGTAGATAATTATAAGGTCAGTTACACGGATAACGACCTGACCGATGAACAGCGCCGCCGGTTGGGAAGAATGATTGATGATGTCGATATTGAGGAGACTGGCGGAAAACGAAGATTTATTGATTATGATACATTCGTATCGTTCGAGGCCGAGGAGGATGCCGAACTGGAACTTGATAACGGCGAATACACCACTAATCTCTATGGATACTTTTTGGATAAGGGTATCAGAATGGACAATTCGGCGTCGTTGTATCATCCGTTCTTTTATATACACAACATGTCTAAGGTGTTGGAACATAAACCGTTTGACATACCTGAACAGATTGATATGATAGATGTCAAAAGCGTAATTGTTTTTGACAGGCCGATGCGTCCGTATGAAATAGATGAACTGACCCCTCTGATGAGTAGGTGGGCTAGAAGTCATGTGGGAATGAAGCCTGAAAATACCCGACTGCAAATGGGACAGGATGGTATGGAGGCAAGTGATACCATAAACTATTGGGACTGGGTGGCATTCTCTGGTGAGAGGCGGACCTTGGTTGATATACAGGTCAAGGAGGACCAGGAATTGCTTTCTTACCGTGATATCCGTAATCTGGGACGCCGTACCACAACGGTCAAGGGCTTTACCAAACCCGTCCAGTTCTACTCGCCTGAATATCCGGACGGCCCGATACTGGGCTCCATAGATCCGCGCCGCACACTCTACTGGAACGCCAACGTGATAACCGATGAGAACGGCCGGGCGCGCGTGGAGTTCTACAACAACAGCTTTACCCGAAAGTTCACGATCAATGCTGCCGGCATCACTGCCTCCGGCATTCCCTACATCCTGAAACAGAACTGGTAAAATGACACAATAGGGACTGTCCCTACTGTGTCATTTCAGGGGATTGAGGTCCGATTTGAACCACTCTATGAATTTGGTGATGCCGTCGTGCAGGGTGGTTGAGGGCTTATAGCCGCACTCGCGCTCCAGTTTGGAGGTGTCGGCATAGGTCTTGAGGACATCGCCCTGCTGCATGGGCAGGAATATCTTGTTGGCCTCTATGCCCAGGGCAGTCTCAATCTCGTTTATGAAATCCATCAGCTGGACGGGCTGGGAGCAACCTATGTTGTATATCTTCCAGGGTACGTTGTTGGGACATTCATCGGCCTTGGGCTGATGGTCAATTACCTGGATGGTGCCCTCTACTATATCATCTATATAGGTGAAGTCGCGGCTTAGGTTGCCGTTGTTGAATACCTTGATGGGCTCGCCTTTGCTTATGGCTGTGGCAAACAGCATGGGCGCCATATCGGGACGTCCCCACGGGCCGTATACTGTAAAGAAACGCAAGCCGGTGGTGGGCAGGCCGTACAGTTTGCTGTATGAGTGGGCCATGAGTTCATTGGCCTTCTTGGTGGCGGCGTAAAGGCTTACGGGGTTGTCAACGCGGTCTTCCTCTGAGAAAGGAACCTTGTCATTCATACCGTAGACCGATGATGACGATGCATATACCAGATACTTGACATCGTTATGGCGGCAGCACTCCAGTACGTTCATGAATCCCACCAGGTTGCTGTCCAGATAGGCGTAGGGGTTGGTGATGGAGTATCTGACTCCTGCCTGGGCTGCCAGGTTGACCACTACGTCAAACTGCTCCTGCTGGAAGAACTCTGTCATCTGGCCGCGGTCGGCCAGATCCATCTTTATAAAGCGGTAATTGGGGAACAGGGTGCTCTCGCGGACGGAGCCGTCAATGTATCGGCCGCTATGGGAAATTATTCCGCATTGGGTAAGACGTCCCAGTTTGAGGCGCACATCGTAATAATCATTGATATTGTCAAGTCCCACTACCTCATCACCGCGCTGTGCCAGCCGGTAA
>JAFXMB010000052.1 GCA_017530735.1 Bacteroidaceae bacterium
AACTTGCTCAGATCTGCCGGACGGAAAATGGTATGTGCCTCCAGACTGGGCTCCTCAACCATTATTGCCTTGTAAGGGCCTGTTCCGCCGTCCTCAACCACGCGGTTCTTAGTATATGTCTCCTGAGCATTCAAGCCCATAACAAACGCTGCACCCAGCAGCATCAAAAAGATTCTCTTCATATCCTTATTTGTTTTGTAGTCCGATTTACAAATGTAACTATTATTTCTTGTTTATAGTCAGCACACCGGCCGATAAAGCGGGAACGGACAGGATTACGTCGTTTCCATCGGTGGATGCGGCGGATTTCTTCAGGGCCACAGCGTTCTTGTTCTCCATGCTGTTGGCTACGGTCTGGGAACCGGGAGCGTAGTACTCGAATTCTGTGGTGCCGATGCCTTCCCAATCGCCCTTGATGCGCAGGGTAGCGGGCTCATCGGTGGGGTTCACAACCTTTACTATCACATCGGCTCCGTTCTCGGACATGGTGGTGCTTACGCTCACGTTGCCGGTCTCGCCGCTGTATGCCAGACGGTACTTGCTGAAATGGTCATACCAGAGTTCGGTAACCTGGCAGTTGGGAGCCTTGAACAGGTCCTTGTAGTCAAAGTTGATGAATGCGTTGTTCCAGTCAGGGGCATCGGTGCGGCGTATGAACAGGGCGGCAGCACCCATGGCAACCACGTCGCGGGCCTCACACATGTTCAGGAATCCGCCGGCAAAAAGACCTGTACGCCAGTCGATGCTGTTCAGGTTCCACTCTGAGATAAAGAGTTTGATGTTGGGGTTGGGACCCTCGGCAATCATCTTTGCATAACGGTCGTACTGCTGACCCAGACGCACGGGACCGGTGGCATAACCGCCCTGCTGCTCGTAGTGGTGCAGGCTCAGGTAGTCAAAATAGTTGCCGCTGCGCTGTATAAACTGCTCGTCCTCGCCGAATCCGCCGCAGGCAATAATCTTGATTGACGGGTCAACCTCCCGCATGGCGGTGCTGAAATCACGTACGCATTTCTCGTATCGGTCAATACCCATTTCCCACATCTCATTGTCAATCTCCCAGAACTTGACGTTGTATGGCTCGGGATGTCCGTTGGCGGCACGCTTTGCACCCCACTCATCGGTGGCAGGAGCGTTGCAGTAACGCACCCAGTTCACGGCGTTCTGAAGGATCTGGTCGTATTCATCGGCCGGACGCTCAAACCTGACGCTAACTACTATTACCGGCTCGGTGTTCACCTCACGGCAAAAACGTATGAATTCATCGGTACCAAAGCAGTTCTGGTCATAGTCCATCCACATCCAGTGAGCCCAGCGCTCACGGTTCTCCTGCGGACCGATACCCCACTGCCAGTCATACTGTGCCACGTAGCCGCCGCCCGGCCAGCGCAGGCAGGTAGGATGCAGTTCCTTAACTGCCTGAAGTATGTCGGGACGGAAACCGCCCAGGTTCTTACCGGTCTGGGTTGATAATGTAGCCATATCTACCTGCACGGTGCCGTTTTTGACAACGATTGCAAAATCACCGTCACCGCTTATCTGGTTCTGTTCGGTTCTGCCTCCGATATTTAAATTGACTCTTGCTCTGACTTGGCCTGTTCCAAGACTCTGAGGTTCCAGGGTAAAATCATATTTCTTCCACTCCTTACTGTTTATCTTGCCCAGTGACTGACGGGCCACGAACTCACCTTTCTCATTACGGAGTCCCACAATCAGTTCGCCCTTGCCCTTGGCATAAATGGAGCCAACGTACTTTTCACGTACAATTATGTTCTGCGGGCCCTGTGCCATGCCGGCCTCGGCCTTCTTGCCGGCGGTAATCTCCTGTGAGTAACGCATGTTCACCGCATCGTCCTTGATAAGACGGTACTTGCCCTCACCGAATGCAGTCCATTCCGGAGCCACCTCAGGTATCTGAACATCCTTGGGAGTGCCGCTGAATACGGTCTGATCGCCGCTCTTTACGGTGATGTTGCGGTAAGTTGCCTCAGTGTAGTTGACCCAGAACACAAGGTCGTTCTTGCCGGTCTGCTCCAGTCCGCTGTACTTTACAACCTCCTTGTCATCAAAGTACATGGTAACATCGGCACCCTTGCGGCTTATGCGCAACTTGTGCCAGTCCTGGTTCTCGTTAACCTGATCCTTTGTGGCGGGGGCCGATGCCAGAGCGGCAAGCGTATTCATGCGTCTGCCGGGACGTCCGCCGAAGCCCTGCGATTCACGAACCTCCATTGCGCAGATAGAGAAATCGGCCGATGTGCTCTGCTGCTGCAATGCTGCGCGTGCATTGGCCTCATTGGCAGCGTCAATCTGTGACTGGGTCTGTGCGGGAGTAAATGTGCGGCCCTCATAATAGGGGTCGTGTATGCGTGCAAAATATGCGCTTCCATCGGCCTTTTGACCGAATGCAAAGCGTATGTCCATCAGACCGCCGCTCCATGAACGGCGGGCCAGTTTGTAGGAGCGCCAGTTCAAGTCCATCGTGATTTCGTAGTCATCGGACTCAATGGTTGTGATATTGAGCGGCTGCTCGTAACGTGTGGGTGAATGCAGTATCATGTCATCATCCATGTACCAGCCGTCAAAATATCCGTCACGCGGTGGGATGCCGGGATACTGCTCCGGCTCAAACGAGCGGCCGTATATCAACTCCTGCCAGACGCCGTTGTTGGCGCTGAAGTAGATGTGCTCGAACAGCTGTCCGTACAGCATCTCGTCAATGATGCCGCTGGGCTGTTTGCTCTCAACTGTAATCTCATACTCATTCTGTGCCTGAACCCCGAGACTCAGGACAAGCACACACATTGCGGTTAGCTTTTTCATATTGGTAGACACTTCGTTGTTTATAATAGGTTAGCACCTGCGTTTCCTGTCCAAGCGTCCGCCTATCACGCAGGTTCTTTAGTATTGTTGGACGCTTGGTTCAGAAAATACGCTCTAAAGCTTGTTATTTGTCGAAACGTCCGGAGAAGACGCCCCTTTCTGCACTACTTTGAACAGTTTGTCGCCGCGGCGTACGCGCTCCGGGGTCTTGAACGATACGCGTACTCCCTGCGGAACGGTCTCAACGGTCTTAAGGTCCACGCGCGGGTCATCCAGGTTGAAAGTGATGCAACCCGTGGTGGCTCCCGTAACCATCAGTTTGTCGCCGGCGCTGATGGGTGCTGCCTCGATGCTGAACTCGGCCACCTCAATCTTGGAGAACCAGTCGGTGCACTTACCTACATAGACCTTGGTCTCGGTGGCCTGCGAACCGTATACATCGTTCCACTCACCCAGGCGCTGACCCAGATAGTAGCCGTCCCAGAATCCGCGGTTGAATACCGTTGCCAGGCGCTTATCCCAATTATCCTTCTTTTCATCGGTGAAATCACCGTCCAGAACAGCCTGGATAGCCTCGCCGTAGCACTCGGCCACGGTGCGGACGTATTCGGGTCCGCGGGCTCGGCCCTCAATCTTGAACACCTGCACGCCGGCCTCAATCATACGATCCATGAACCGGATGGTCTTGAGGTCCTTGGGCGACATAATGTACTGGTTCTCAATGGCCAGTTCTATATCGGTCTCGCGGTCCTTCACTATGTATCCGCGGCGGCACAACTGCATGCATGCTCCGCGGTTGGCACTGGCATTCATCTCATTCAGGCTCAGGTAGCACTTGCCGCTTATGGCCATGCACAGGGCTCCGTGGCAGAACATCTCAATGCGTATCAAAGCGCCTTTCGGTCCGCGTATATCCTGCTCAATTATCTGCTTGTGAATCTCGGTCACCTGGTCCAGATTCAGTTCACGGGCCAGTACCACCACATCGGCAAACTGAGCGTAGAACTTGAGCGCCTCGATGTTGCTTATGTTGAGCTGGGTTGACAGATGCACCTCCATTCCCACCTTGTTGCAGTAGGTCATCACCGCAATATCGCACGCAATTATGGCCGATATCCCCGCCGCCAGAGCTGCATCCACTATCTCGTGTACCAGAGGGATGTCCTCACCGTACATCACGGTGTTAAGGGTCAGGTAACTCTGTACACCATGGGCGTTACACTGTGAGGCAATCTCACGCAGGTCATCCAAAGTAAAATGGCTGGCACTGCGCGAGCGCATATTCAGTTTCTCCACACCAAAGTAGATTGACCCCGCTCCGGCCTGGAAAGCAGCGGCCAGACTCTCCCACGAGCCCACCGGCGCCATTATCTCAAAATCTTTTCTCTCCATCTTCATTTTCGCCAAAGTGTCCCACACTCATCCCGTTCAGAATACGTTCTATCGCGGGTTACTGTGGGACATGTATTCATTCTAAGGGTGTGTAACACAGTGAATCGCTTTCAGGGGTTTCTGAGAGGGGTTGTTGTGGGACACTTTGGCAAGCACCCCACTTAACTGTGATGCGATCCATAATCGCAAACAGTTCATCAACAGTCTCGGCGCGGAGCATCTCGATGCGGGTATGACGGAAATCCTCAAGCCCTTTGAACAGGGGGCTGGCAGCCAGATGCCGGCGAATATGCACAATGCCGCGGCGCTCGTCCAGACGCGCAATGCTGTCCAGAGTCTCCTGCTTGAGCACATCCATCTTCCACTGGAAGCCGGGATCCTCCCAAAGTTCACCAGTTTCCAAATAATGCTTTACCTCGCGGAAAATCCATGGCCGACCAAAACTGCCGCGACCAATCATGATGGCATCCACCCCGTATCGGTCAAAACACTCCTTTGCACGCTCGGGAGTAGTGATATCGCCGTTGCCGATGATAGGGATCTTCATGCGGGGATTCTCCTTAACCTTGCCGATGAGAGTCCAATCTGCCTGACCGGTGTACATCTGGGCGCGGGTACGGCCGTGGATGGTCAGCGCCTGAATGCCGCAGTCCTGCAACTGCTCGGCAAGTTCCACGATTATCTTGCTCTCGTCATTCCAGCCCAGACGGGTCTTAACGGTGACGGGAATCTTGACCGCATCTACCACGGCACGGGTAATCTCCAGCATCTTGGGGATATTCTGCAGCATGCCGGCACCGCCGCCCTTGCCTGCCACCTTCTTGACCGGGCAGCCAAAGTTCAGGTCCAGCACATCAGGGCCCGCAGCCTCAACCATCTTTGCAGCACCCACCATTGCATCGGTGTCCTTGCCGTAAATTTGAATTGCCACGGGACGCTCCTCGTCACAGATGGTCAGTTTCTGCATGGTCTTGTTCACCTCACGTATCAGGGCATCGCTCGATACAAACTCGGTATAGACCATATCGGCCCCGAACCGCTTGCAAAGCAGACGGAACGCCGGGTCCGTAACATCCTCCATAGGAGCCAGAAACACCGGCCTCTCCCCAAAATCAATCTCTCCTATCTTCATACAACCCGCTAAGGTACAGCTTTCTCCCCGTATTCCCCGCCCCACACCCCAAAAAATACGCACGCACCTGCGCACACCCGCGGACACTCCGACGTGCATTTCGCGTGCCAGCGTATTCTTTCAGTCCAAGTGTCCATGAATACGCCCGAACCTGCGTAAACAGTGGACGCTCCGACCAAGAACCCGCGTGCAAGCGTATTCTCTTGTCGGAGCGTCCAGTATAAGGGTAGTATCAGAAAGCGTACATTACGGACAGCAGCAGGCGGTTGTTGCTGACGTTGTGAGTGTCTGAAACCTTGCCGTTAGCCTCGATGGTCGTACCGTAAGCTACGGTGGTCAGCTCATACTCAACACCCAGATTCATGTTGCCCACGGTGTACTGAACGTTGGGAGCTACGCGCCACATGTTGTCGATGGTTCCGCCCTCGGCAGCACGTATGGTTCCGGGGATAAGGTCCTTGCCTGCACCCCAGTTGCTCATGTAACCTCCAAACACGCCGAACTTGAGGGCACCGCCGTACTGAACCTGAGCCCATGATGAGGAGGCTGCAAGCGGAGCGTACTGAATCTCGCCGGGGTTAAGATGGTCAACCTGACCGAAGCCCGAGCAGATGCCCAGATGTGACATATCGTGACCTATCAGGGTCTTGGCCTTAATAGCAAGTTTATCCTTGTTGTACTGAGCCTGGATCATTCCGCACAGGCCGTCCAGGTAGTACTTCTTGTTGTTGTCGGCATTATCAATCCATGGTGTTGTGCGCTTGTATTCAAGTCCGCCGCCCACCTTCAGGTCGCCAAGAGTATAGTCAACGCCGGCATAGAACATGGGCATCATTGACCAGCGATTGTAATTATAAGATTTGCCGGCTGTGGCATAACCGAACGATCCGTTTGCAGCCTGGAAGATTGCGGCACCGGTCAACTTGATCTTCTTGTCGTTGCCCAGGAAATACTCATAACGCAACTGCGGGCTGCGGTTAAGGGCGTTGAAAGGTGAGCCGATGGCAATACCCACGGTGCTGGGGAACAAGTCGTTCATGGGATGCCATGTCTGACCCAGTGTCAGTGTGCTTTTTTCCCAATCCAACGCAATAAATGCGTGACGGTAAAGTATGCTACCGGGAGATGAGTGTCCTGAGAACTCAAGCTCTGCCTTTGCACGGCTGGCTGCACCGAAGATTTCGGGGCCCTTCAGAACAAAACCCAGACGGGCCATAGTGCCGAACCATGAACCCTGCGGAATTGCTCTCTCGTCATGCTGATCGACCAGATTCTCTAAGCGGTCTGTAGGATACAGATAGAGGAATCCTTCTGCACCGGCAACGCTCTCATGTGTGTTTATCCATGACTGTGCGGCAACAAAGCCGTACCAATCAATTGTTGCTTTCTGCTGTGCGTTTACACTCACGGGAAGCAGGCCGACTATCAGAGCCTGCATTACAATCTTTCTGATTTTCATTTTATGGTTGTTAAATTGGACACTTAGACAAAATAACACGGTAATACGTTGGTTTCATGTCGGAACGTCCGCTGTTTGCGCAAGTGCAGGCGTATTCTTGGACACTTGGGCTCAGAGAATACGCTTGCTCGCGGAAAATGTGTCGGAACGTCAGAATTGTATTGTGTATACTTTACCACTTTTTGTATCAATGCTCTGGTCCTGGCCGTTCCAGCTGATATTGAGTTTGCCGCCCACTGTGGAGCGTACCTTGACGGTTGCGGGCTTGCCATCCTTCCAGGTGAGTTCCTCCAGCACGAATCCGCCGCGGCAGCACAAACCCTTAACCGATCCGTCCTTCCATACATCGGGCAGAGCGGGCAGAAGCACAATCTTGCCGGTGTGGCTCTGAACGAGCATCTCGGCAATACCTGCGGTGCAGCCAAAGTTTCCGTCAATCTGGAATGGCGGGTGTGCATCAAACAGGTTGTTGTATGTACCGCCACGACCGCCGAATCCGCGTCCGCCGGCAGGCTTGATCTGATCCTGAATCAGTTTGTAGGCGTGGTTGCCGTCCAGCAAACGGGCCCACAGGCAGACCTTCCAGCCCATTGACCAGCCGGTTGACTCGTCACCGCGTGCCTCAAGGCTGGTGCGTACGGCTTTAAAGAGGTCGGGAGTACCATCGGCCGTGATCTGACGTCCGGGGTACATACCCCACAGGTGCGATACGTGACGGTGGTTGTCCTTGGGATCGTCCCAATCCTCAAACCACTCCTGGAGTTGTCCCCAACTTCCTATCTTCATGGGAGCCAGACGGCCCTTGATTTCACTGAGTTTTTTCACGAATTCACCGTCCTTTTCGCCCACCAGAGCTGCAGCTTCAATCATGTTGCCAAAGAGGTCGGCCATCATCTGGTTGTCCATGGTGGCGCCGAATACGGTGGTAATGTTACCCTTGCCCAGAACGTCCTGTACGTGGGGTGCGTTCTCGGGTGAGTAAGACGGTGCAATCACCAGATACTTGTTGCCCGATACGGGTTCCTCGACCAGGAAGTCTATGAAGAACTCGCAGGCGCTCTTCATTATAGGATAGATCTCCTCCAGATACTTGCGGTCCTGATTGAACAGGTAACCGTCCCAGATCTGCTGACAGAACCAGGCGGCTCCGGTGGGCCACATGCCGTTATAGGCACCGTCCACAGCACCGGTTGAACGCCAGATATCGGTATTGTGGTGCAGGGTCCAGCCGCGGCAGCCGTACATTGCGGCTGTCTCCTTTCCGTGCTCGGCGCAGTCCTTGACAAGTTGCAAGAACGGATCGAATGTCTGGGGGATGCCGCATACGAATGCGGGCCAGTAGTTCATCTCAACGTTGATGTTGGTTGTGTACTTACCGTCCCAGGGAGCCTGACGGCTCTCGTTCCAGATACCCTGCAGGTTGGCGGCCTGTCCGCCCGGCTGCGAACAGCATATGAGCAGGTATCGGCCGAACTGGAAGTAGAGTGTTACCAGCTGCGGGTCAAAGTTGCTTGCAAACTGTGCCACGCGCTGATCAGTAGGCAGTTTGGCCTGGTCGTTGGTGCCAAGGTCCATTGTTACGGTATGGAACTGCTTCTGATAAGCGGCTATATGGTCAGCCAACATTTTGTCATATTTTTTCTTGCCTTTTCTCAGCGGCTCTATCCAGCGGTCGGCAACCTGATTCTCATCGCCGCTTACGCTCTGATAGTTCACAAAGTTGGTTCCTATTGATATGTAAATGGTCACTGCATCGGCACCGCTTACGCTCACGGCATTATCGGCGGTGGTCATACTGCCGCCCTCCGGTATGATCAGGGTCTTGTCGGTGAAACGGATCTTACCCTCAATGCCCTCGTGGTCATCGCCCTTGCAGGATATGGTCATCACTGCCTGCTTGCCGGTAACCTCGGCCGAGCGGCCCAGAATCCGGTCATCACGATACGGCAGATTGTAACTGGCCTTGAATGAGAGAGCACCCTTGGCCGATGCCGTCAGACGCAGTGCAATAACCTGGTCGGGGAACGATACAAAGCACTCGCGGGTGTACTCCACACCGTTTGCCTTAAAGCGGGTCAGAGCCACTGCGCGGGCAATGTCCAACTCCCTGTAATAGTCGGTGAAATCGGTGATTCCGTCAAAATCCAGCATCAGCGAACCGGCAGTCTGATAAGGCATTCCGTTTGCGCTCTTGGATGATATGTACTGGTCGCAGAGGGCCTGTGCATCGGAACGGCGTCCCTCCCAAAGGGCCTGGCGGATCTGCTCCAGTCCGTCCTTGGCGGCGTAATTGACATTGTTGTGAGGACCTCCGCCCCAGATAGTCTCCTCATTAATCTGGATACGTTCCTGTGCTGGAGTACCAAACACCATGGCACCTAGACGTCCGTTACCCAGCGGCAGTGCATCGGTCCACTGTTTGGCCGGCGCGTCATACCACAGTTTCAACTCCTGATTCTGCGAGCAGCATGTAAGTGACATAAGGGCCACAACTGCAAAAAGTAATGATTTCTTCATAATCATATAGGGTTAGCTTCATTATAGGTCTCAAAAGTACTCTTTTTTAACGGAACAGCAGGCATATCAGGCACAAAAACACTCAATACGCCAGACACTCCGACCAAAAGAATACGTCAGCACGCGGGTTCCCGGTCGGAGCGTCCGCACTTCACGCAGGTTCGGGCGTATTCTTGGACGCTTGGGCTACGGAAATACGCTCCCACGCGGAAAACACGTCAAAACGTCCACAGTTTTGGCAGTCTCTGGCGTTTCGCCTATATTTGCAGAAACACCAATTCTAATACTGCTTATGAGAAATCTTTACCACCTGTGTGTTGCATCACACAACGAAGTCCTTTTCAGGGATGAGTCTGATTTCATCGCGTTCACCAATCTGATGGCACTGGCCGTCTTCAAAACCAATGAGGAATTGTTGGCCGATGCGCTTATGTCAACCCATTATCACCTGGCTGTAATGTCCCATGATCCGGCTCCCTTCATCGCCCGGCTCAGACACAGTTACGGCCGATACTTCAACTACAAGTACAAAAGAGAAGGGCGTTTGGGGCCCAAAGGATTCTTCCAGACCGGTATCATCGGCACCAAACACCGGAACGCGGCCTTGAGTTACATTTTAAGAAACGGCCTGCACCATGCACAGAGTGCCACACCGTTCGGTTATCGGCACTGTACCGTGAATTGCGTATTCAACAAAGAGATGGGGCGGCCGCCGATAAGGCACACCATCACATCAAGGTCCGAGATAGCCTCGTACCTGCCGCGCCATTCGGAATTCCCGGATCACTTTGTGATGAATGAAGACGGCATGTTCCTGCGCGAATCATTCATGGAGATTCCACAGTTGGAACTGCTGTTTGTAACGCCCCGGGGATTCCTCTATCAGATGAACCGAATATCCGATGAAATCTGGCAAAAGGAACAGATGGAAGACAATTCCAACGAACCGCCCATAACGCTGGGAACGATAGAACATCCCTTTGATAAGCAAAGCGTATCTTCCATGCTGGAGTGCGAGAAGGGCTTTAGGTACAACCCGTCTGCGCTCAATGATGTGGAGGTTTGCAATATCATTGACCGGCAACTGATTAAGCGATTCGGAAAGAGTTCGGTATATGCATTGTCCGATGCCCAGAAACTCAAGGTTGCGCAAGTGCTCAGGAACGATCTGCGCCTGCCGCAACACCAGATAAGCCGATGCCTGGTGCTGTGATGCCAGACACTCCGACCAAAAGAATACGTCAGCACGCGGGTTCCCAGTCGGAGCGTCCGCACTTTACGCAGGTTCGGGCGTATTCTTGGACGCTTGGGCTGAATAATACGTTTGCACGCGGAGAATACGTCGGAGCGTCCGTGTGCGCCCCGGTGCTACTGCAACAAAAAACCTGACCTGTTTAGGAAAAACCGCAATATTTCACTACCTTTGTTAGCCCTAATGCAAAGCAAGGAAAATTACTATCAATTATAAGAAAAAAGTATGTATCTGTTAGGTTATGACATAGGCAGCTCTTCAGTGAAGTGCAGTCTTGTAGATGCCCAGAACGGCAGTTGCGTTGCAACCGCGTTCGCCCCAAAGAGTGAAGCACCCATTAAAGCAGTTAACCCCGGTTGGGCTGAGCAGAACCCTGACGACTGGTGGTCATATCTGAAGGCCGCCACTGCCGATGTAATGTCACAGTGCAAGATCGATGTCAAGGACATCAAGGCAATCGGAATCTCCTATCAGATGCACGGACTGGTTTGCGTAGACAAGAACCAGAAGGTGCTGCGCCCCGCCATCATCTGGTGTGACTCACGCGCAGTAGGCATCGGCGAGAACGCATTCCAGGAGTTGGGCCGCTCACAGTGCCTGACTCACCTGCTCAACACCCCCGGTAACTTCACGGCATCCAAACTGGCATGGGTAAAGCAGAACGAACCCAAGATATTTGACAAGATCGATAAGATCATGCTCCCCGGTGATTACATCGCAATGCGACTGACCGGTGAGATTGCAACCACCATATCAGGCCTTTCAGAAGGTATGTTCTGGGATTTCCAGACAGGCGATGTAGCAGGCTTCCTGCTTGACTACTACGGTATACCCCGCAACTTCATACCCAAGATCGTGCCCACATTCGCCGAGCAGGGTCGCCTGACCGCCGCCGCAGCCAAGGGACTGAATCTGGCCGAGGGCACACCCGTCACCTACCGGGCCGGTGACCAGCCCAACAACGCACTGTCACTGAACGTATTCGAGCCCGGCGAGATTGCATCGACCGCAGGTACATCAGGTGTTGTATACGGTGTGAACGGTGAGATCAGCTATGATCCCAAGTCAAGAGTAAATACATTCGCCCACGTAAACCACAAGACCGGATTCAACCGTCTGGGCATACTTCTCTGCATCAACGGCACGGGTATCCTGAACGCCTGGATGAAGCGCAACATTGTACCGGAAGGTTTAGGTTATGCCGAAATGAACGACCTGGCTGCCCAGGCTCCCATCGGCGCAGCAGGCGTATCTGTACTGCCCTTTGGAAACGGCGCCGAGCGTGTACTTGAGAACAAGGAGCGCGGCTGCAGTTTCAACGGCGTGAACTTTAACATCCACAACCGCTCACATCTGCTTCGCGCAGCCCAGGAGGGTATTGTATTCTCATTCAAGTACGGCATCGAGATAATGGAGGATATGGGAATGTCTGTGAACACCATCCACGCCGGCAACGCCAACATGTTCCTCAGCCCCCTGTTCCGCGACACACTGGCAGGTGTAACCGGAGCCACCATAGAACTTTACGATACCGACGGCTCAATAGGTGCCGCCAAGGGCGCAGGTATGGGTGCACATATCTACAATGACCACAACGAGGCCTTCGCATCACTGCAGAAGATCCGCGTCATAGAGCCCAAGGCATCCGATATGCCCGCATACGATGAGGCTTACCAGCTCTGGAAATCATACATTCAACAATAAAAAGCCAAATTACTGACAAAATGAGAACAAACAAGACAACCACGATCATTTTGGCTGCCCTCTGCTTAGTCCTGGGCATTGCCGCATGTTCATCATCCAAGAGTGCATCCAAACTTGCTCCCGCCAAGAAGGGATACGCCGAGACCGGAAAGTACCGCAACTACCTGAAGGAACTCGGATTCAGCCAGGAGGAGATTGACGGAAAGATTCAGGAAATCTACTCAGTCATATTCGAGGGTGAAGGAGCCGCTTACCACGATGTAGACGTTGAGGTGGACGGCAAGATGGTACCCATGGGTTACATATCGGACGTAAAGAACAACGATGTTCGTACCGAGGGTCAGTCATACGCAATGATGATAGCAGTCCAGATGGACAAACCCGAACTGTTCAACCGCGTATGGCGCTGGTCAAAGCACTATATGCGCCACAACGAGGATGGTCCCTCACACGGTCTGTTTGCATGGTCATGCCGCACCAACGGCCGCCGCACCGCTTCAGGTTCAGCCAGTGACGGTGAGCTCTACTACGTAACTGACCTTCTGCTGGCATCACGCCGCTGGGGAAGCTATGAGGAGTTCAACTACCTGGCCGAGGCACAGGAACTCCTGAATGACCTCTTCTCAAAGGACGGCACAGGTGGTGTAACCAACATCATCAACATGGACCACAAGCTCATCAACTTCTGCCCCGATACCCGTTCAAACCTCTGGACCGATCCTTCATACCATCTGCCCGCATTCTATGAGATCTGGGCCGAGACAGCCAAGGACGGCCGTGAGGCAATCTACCGCGAGCTTGCCGACAGCGCACGTGCATACCTGCACCGCGCCTGCGACCCCGTTACCGGTATCAACCCCGACCAGAGCCAGTTTGACGGTACTCCCAACCGCGGAAGCGAGTTCCACTATGACTCATGGCGCGTACCTATGAATATTGCAATGGACTTCACATGGTACCACAAGGATGCCGCATGGCAGACCGAGTATGCCACCAAGTTCCAGAACACCATTCTGGGCCGATACGGCATCACTGAGTTCCCCGACCAGTTTGCACTGAACGGCGATGTATCAGCACGTCCCATGGGCGGCGGCCGCTGGCGTCCCAACCTGCGTCACTCAATCGGCTTTGTAGGCACCATGGCTACAACCGCTCTGATGTGTGACAGCCAGTACAACCAGGAACTGGTTAAGCACATGTTCTCACTCAAGCACGAGCCCTATGAGGACGGTTACTATGATGTTTACTACGACGGCCTGATTTATCTGTTCGCCCTGTTGCACCTGAGCGGCAACTACCGCATGAACTGGTAAAAAATACATATAATATACCAAAGCGTCCCGGCCTTGCCAACAAAGACCGGGACGTTCTTTTTTATAAAAAAACCTCTCTTGATATCCTTGCTTTACGAAAAACTTGTTATCTTTACGCGCTAATAAGTACGTGTGTGCATGAGCGTAGGTATGCGCGCTGCATATGTACCATACCCTAATAGGACTAAATAATTAATAACCAAAGAATATGAAAATCAACAAGAAACTGTTCAGAAAGTCTGTACTGACCGTAGCAGCAACTGCATTAATCGGTTTGGGAGTATCCTGTACCGATCTCTGGAGCGAGCAGCACCCCGGTACTTACTACACATCAACCGGTGAAACAATCGCTGACTACCTTACCGGTAGACTAGAGTATCACGGCGAGTATTCCTATTTCGTAGAAATCCTCAAGAAAGCTGAGCTTTGGGGACAGATGAGAACCTACGGAACATACACCTGTTTCGCCCCGAGTGACACTGCAATTCTGAGTTATATCAAGGCCAGATACGACGAGGCCAGAAACGACTCAATCAGGGAAATCTTCTCAAGCATAGACAACGTGCTTGCCAACAGGGAACTGTGCGACACTCTGGCAAAGACCCACATCTTTAACAACACGATGTTTGCAACAGACCTGAGCGGAAACGGTGTTCTTGAACACCCCAACATGCTGGACCGTTACATAACATACTACTCATATGCTGACTCATCAGTATTGGTAAGAGATGATAACGGCAATGTCATCAAGGCACATGACGGATCTGATTCAACAATGATCCGCCTCAGATACCTCATCAACATGCAGGCTTCACTGGTACATGCCGATGATACTGTAGAGAACGGTGTAGTTCATCAGATTGACAAGGTTATACGTCCTTCAAACCAGTTCCTTCCCGGTCTTATCAAGGAGAACCCCAACCTGACCATCTTCTATGACGCTCTCACCAACACCCGTCTTATCTATGAGATGCAGGATGTATACATTGACAAGGACTATCCCAAGATTGATTACGAGTGGACCGAGCAGGCTCTGCGTGATAACTACGGCGGTATCCATTACAATGAGACCGCTTTTGAGAAGGGTTCAAACGCCGACCGTATAGCATACCCCGAAAAGAGAGAGTTCAAGTTCACCATGTTCGTGATGCCTGACACCGCTCTTGCCGAGTACAATGACGAGTATACTGCAGCAGCCGGACTTAACGGTATCCACAGCTATGCAGACCTCAGAGCATATGCTAAGGCTGCATTCCCCGATGACGCAGAGAAGGCTGACTCAGTTCCCGGCAGTTCAATCTACAAACTGATTGCTTACCACATCCTGCCCTGCTGGCTCTCATATGACCAGTTCAACACATCACAGATTGAGCTCCGTCAGCGTCACCTCAAGTTCCAGGAGCATGACATGGAGGACTTCTATGAGACCATGCTGCCGCATTCAATAATGCGTATAAGCACACCTTATCCTACAAATGATAAGCCTCTGGGCATTTACATCAACCGTCGCGGAACCCAGACAACAGGTCTGATTTCAGAAGGTGTCAGAATTGCTGAGGCCGCCAGTGAATACAACCTGCCTGACAAGCTCACCAACATCTGCGTAAACGGCGGTTATCACTACATCAACAAACTGCTTGTATATGATGAGTTCACCCGTAAGACAGCTCTTAAATGCCGTATGAGAATCATGTGCTGCACACTGTCACCTGACTTCATCAACAGCGGTGGTCGTGGCCGTCTTAACAAGAAGGGAGACAACATCGACAAGATGTCAATGGCATACAAAAACGGATTCTGCAAGAACTTTGAATGGGTAGAGAACCAGACAAGATTCTTTGTAAGATACCGTGACGCAGCATTCGGCACATACAACGGTGATGAGCTTACCGTACGCGGTAGTTATGACCTTGCATTCAGACTGCCTCCCGTACCTTATGACGGTACATATGAGATCCGTATCTGGAACAACTCACTTGCCGGTTCAAGCAACAACGACCGTGGTGTAGTTCAGTTCTACACACACCATTATAATCCTACAGTTGATGCTGATCTCTACTGGCGTGACTGGGATTGGGAGCCTCAGGGAATTCCTATTGACCTCCGTATCGGTGGTAATGACGGCCGAATCGGTATGGTTCCCGATAATGATGACAGATACGAGGGTATGACTAATGCCCAGAAGGAGGAAGCCATTTATCTGAACGACCGTGCAATGCGCGTTCGCGGATACCTTAAGGCCCCTGACTCATACACCAAGAGCGGATCAACATCATACAGTGGTGATCCTATCCGTACTGATAACGCATGCTACAGAAAGATCATGTGCACTGAGTACCTCAAGGCCGACAATGACTACTGGGTACGTATGCGTCAGGTATATGAGGATGACGGCGTATTCCCCTTCAGCTTCATCGAGATTGTTCCTAAGGACGTTTACGAAGGCAATGAGGATATGCATTAATCCTCATTACCTTAACAATAAAAATATCGGAGCAGGAATCTGCTCCGATATTTTTTTATCCTTTAATGAAAGATTTGATTAATGTGATTCTTCAGGTCTATACTGGGGGTTACCGAAACCGGGGGCACCGCCGCCGAATCCTGGACCACCAAAACCTGGAGCACCAAAACCTGGAGCACCAAAACCGGGACCTCCAAGACCAGGGCCGCCAAAACCGGGGGCACCAAAACCGGGATTAAACTGCTGGCGACGCTGCTGCCAAATACTGTCACGGTTTTCAAAACGTCTGCGGTTCTCCTGCATACGACGTATCATTGCCGTATCAGGCTCACCCCAATTGCGCCAGTAGTTCTCCCACCATTGCTGCTGCTGTTCATCAGCCTGCTGCATTTCACGCTGACGGTGACGCTGGAAATCAAACATATGGGGTTGCATCATGAACTGAGGGTTCATCATGTTCCACTGTCCCATCATCTGGAACTGACGCTCTGAATGGATACGTGTCTGCTCTGATCTCTCGCCCCAAACCTTCTGGCCTAGTTCCCACTGGGCAATACCCACCTTCTGACGGGTGGAATCAGGCAGGGCCTTGTCAAGTTTCTGCATATAGCTGGAGTTAATCTCCTGCCAACGCTTCATGTACTCGCGTGATTCAGGCTGGAGTTCACGGTTCAGTTTAGCCAACTGCTCATTATATTCAATGTAAATCTTGGCAAACTTATCGTACTCCTTTTTGGTGAGATTTGCGTTCTCTTTAATGAAACGCAGGGACGCATTGATCATCTGCTCGTCCCTGTCCTGAGCCATAACTGATGGCTGAGTCAGGAGCAAACCTGCCAGAATCAACAATGCTGTCCAACGCTTTTTCATAATCAATTACCGTAGTAGTTGCTCATCAATGAATAGACACCCAATTCATCGGCTGTCATATTCTCTAACACCTCATCCACGCTTGCGCACTGTGAGATGCTGTCATAGTCGGGTATATCAAACCCGCCTCCAAAGGGATGCAGGAACAGCAGAGCAACTGCAGCCACGCTTGCTGCGCTTGCGAACAAAGCCACAATCCTACGCTCTACGCGATGCTTGCGCTGCTTTCCAATCTGGGCCACGACACGTTCAGTCATGTCGTCCAGGAAATGCTCAGGCATTCTGTAGGGCATCTCTCTGCTCAAACTTTCCAGATCAAAATCTTTCATAACTGATGTTCTAGTATATAATCCTTTATCTTCTGTACTGCATAATGATAGTTGGTCTTGAGTGTATTGACACTGTCTCCTACTATCTGGTGAATCTCCTCATAACTCTTGTCATCATAGTATCTGAGGTTAAACACCATCTTCTGCTTGGCCGGCAGGAGAGCTATTGCCTCCTGGAGGAGTATAAGGGTCTCATCGGCATCCGGACTTGCTTCCTCACGTACGCTGTCCTTCAAAGAGTCGCCCAGGTCATCGACCGACAGGTTGTAACCGGAACGGTTCTTGAGCAGTTTGAGACTCTCATTGGTTGCTATCTTGTAGAGCCATGATGAAAGCGGATACTCGTTGGAGTAGGTACTCCTGTACTTGTAAACGTTTATCATAGTCTCCTGAAGACAGTCCTCCGCATCATCATGGGCCACTACCATTCGGCGAATGTGCCAATATAACGGCTCTCCGTATTTCTTCATGATGAGGCGTACGGCCTCCTCTACGTGATTGTCATCACATAGCAGACGGGCAATGGATTCGTCGCTAACTGAAAGGGATCCTTGGCTGTTCACTATGCTATTTTCCTCACGTTTCATCCTTAATATAAATAACCGGCGCTGAAGTTAAATTCTTATACAATTTTAACTTTTAATATGCCGCTTGATGAAAGTAATCAAAGTCAGCATAACCGCCAGCCTGTGTAGTACAATAACTGTACAGACCTGTACGGTAACCGGTAAAGTAGTCAAGACTGAAAGACATCTGCAATACGGCGTCAACATCGGTCCAGCTCTTACCGTCAAGCGAGTAACTCATAAAAGCCTGGTCGGCACGCTCACCCTCCTCCTGAGGAGTAAAGACGTAACGTATCTTGAGCCAAACCTTATCCTGTGTAAGAGGAATACGTAATGCTTCAGTATCCGGACTGGGCTGCTGGGCACCCTGAGCCTGCGGTCCGCGACGACGTCCCATATTACGGTGTGTCATTGCCACAAGGCTCTTTGAACCGTCATCGGCCACTTCTACACCGATGGTGCAGTAATTGCTCTGGAAGGCAACTATACCGGCTCTGTCGCCCGGTTTCATGCCACTTGCGTCCATCAGGACCTCGCTGTAACAACGAGGGCCTACAGTGCGCTGGGTAAGGGTGTTGCGGGCATCGGTCACATTGGTAGCCACCTGTCCGGTCTTAAGACGCAACCAGCCCTTGCGCTCGGTAACAGACCATGCGCTGTTATCGGGCTTGTGATTCCACTGCCATACCAGATCCAGCTCATTCTTCTTATACTTGAACTCGTCATTGTCCCATGTGCGGTTCTTTCCGCTTTCAGGCAGATTGACTGTAAACTGCTTTACAGGCTTGGTGTCATCACCCAAAATAGGCCAACCGTCAACCCATTTCATAGGCTGAAGAGTAGGAATACGTCCTACGGCTCCGTGATCCTGGAACATGATAGAATACCAGTCTCCGTTCTGGGTCTCAATGATACCGCCCTGAGCCACGCCGTCACCGCGGCCGTCAAAAGCACCGCTCAGTATGGTCTTGCTCTCATACGGACCGAACAGTTCCTTTGAGCGCCAGCAGGTCTCGGTACGTACACCGCCGCTTGGCCAGTCAATGACAAGCACGTAGTAATAATCACCAATGTGATAGATATGGGCACCCTCGGCACGCAGGTTATAACCCTGACGCGGAGAGTCGATGATTATCTTCTCCTGGGCTCCGGCCTTTATGGCACTACCGTCAGGTTCAAGTTCGATGATACGTATCTCACCGTTACCCCATACCACATAGAGGTGACCGTTCTCAAAGAGCATGGATGCATCATGGAAGGGACGGTCTATAACCGAGCGTTCCCAGTTGCTCTTGGTAATATCCTTCGTCTTGTAGATGTATGTCTTGTTCTGGTCATTGGCAATGAACAGGGCATAGAAGGTTCCGTCCACATATCGGAGTGAAGTGGCCCACTGTCCCTTGCCGTAAGCATTGCGACCGTTACGCAGGTTATAGACATCATCATCCTCAAGAAAGTCATAAACGTAACTTACCAGTTCCCAATGAACCAGATCCTTTGAGTGCATAATGGGAGCACCGGGACAGAAATACATGGTAGTACTTACCATATAGTAGTCATCACCAACGCGGATCCAGTCATTATCCGGAATGTCAGTATAAGTGAGCGGGTTAATACACTCAGTCTGCTTATTCTTAGCAGAACATCCTGACCATGCAAAAATAAGCATGGTCAGGATAACTGTCAGTATGTTTTTGGTTTTCATGTCACACTGTCGGAAAGATTATTTGAATGTAAGCCAGTCTACCTGGATCTTACCCTCGGTAGCCATGCGAACCTTAAGATGATGGATACCCTTGGCTGCACCCTTTACAGGAGCATCAACCATAACCATCTGACGGTCTGCAGGAACATCTACTGTAGCGATAACCTTGTCATCCTGAAGAATCTCAAGTTTACCTGCTGAAGGAGCAACAACCTTAACAGTTACCTTCTTGGGAGCCTTGGCAAAGTTTACGGTATTATACTGAGCCCATGCACCCTTCTCAAAGAAAACAGTCTTCCAACCGGCAAAATAGTTGCTGGGCTCCAGATATGCAATTGAGTCACCACTCTGGCTAAGTGCAGTATAACGGTCCAACTGAATCTGAGTGTTTGACTGTGTTACACCGATACCGCGCAGAGTAGGCTTAACCATCTTGATCTCGCCCTTCTCGTCATCAAAGAAGATACTGTCGGCGCAAACTGAACGGTTCTTGTCAAATTCTGGTGAGAACTCGTTGTGATGGTAGAACAGATAGGTCTGGCCCTTGAACTCAATGATTGAGTGGTGGTTGGTCCAGCACTTGTTGGCATGCTCCTCAAAGAACACACCCTTGAACTCATAGGGGCCGAAGATATTGTCGGCAACGCAGTATGCCAGAACTTCCTCAACGTCACGGGCCCAGGGGAATGTCATATAGTACTTGCCTCCGTGCTTATAAAGATAGGGGCCCTCCACGAGACCCTTGGTGGGAACACCTTCCACACGATGACGGTCAGCAGGATCTGTTGATACAGACTTCCAGTCCGGAGCCAGCTTGGTAATGGTAATACCGGGCATTACCAGATAACCGGTACCGTCATCATCAACAAAGATACAGGGGTCAATACCGCTTACGCCCTCAATAGGAGTTGCCTCAGGAGTATACGGACCCTCGGGATAATCGGCTGTGCAGATACCTACACGGTTACCTCCAAAACTACGGCGTCCGTTAGCGCTTGGCATGGGTTTTGAACCTGCCGGGAAGAAGAAATAGTACTTGCCGTTGGTGGGGTTCTGCTTGCAGTCAGGAGCCCACATTGAATAACCCTTCTCATTTACCCAGGGAGCACTCCACTGATCAACAATCATACCATGGTCAGTCCAATCGGTAAGGTTATCACTTGAGAATACATGATAATCCGCCATGCAGAACCAATCCTTACGGGCATACTCTGCCGGAGCTTTGATATCATGTGAAGGGAATACATATACGCGGTCACCAACTACAAGAGCTGACGGGTCGGCCGAGAACTGATCGCGGATAATAGGGTTCTGTGCCTGAACGGCAATGCCGGCCAACATCAGAGCGGCCAGAAGTGAAAATCTTGCTTTCATCTGTTGATTATAAAGAGGTTAATAATATACATATTTGGTAAGCGAGTATAAAGATACCCTCTTTTGGGCAAACCGCATAACACACACAGTAAAAAAGTGATAAAAAGAGAATCGGCGGGGAGCCTTGCGCTCTCCGCCGATTCATTATAGATCAGTTATTCCTTAATTACTTAAGAAGAACCTTGTCAGTAACAACCTTGCCATTAGCATTGGTAGTCTTGCGGATCAGGATCTGACCAGCCTTAGGAGCTGCAACCTGAACACCACCAAGAGTGAAGTACTCAACATTAGCGGCAACAGCCTTAGCTGAATTTACAATAGTCAGAAGCTGTGTCAGCTTAGCCTCCTCCTCGGCAACTGCTGCACCGTAGTCGAATGACTTGTCGGGACGGAATGCCAGAGTGAAGTTATCAGCGCGTGACCAACCGTTCTCTGACATTACTACCAAGTCAATCTTAAGAGAATCAGTTACAGCAATGCTGTCAATTGTCAGAGCACCAACTGTAGCGTTCTTATCATTCATAACAGCAGACTTGTCATTACCCTTAAGAGTGATAACCTTATCAGAACCGTTATTCTTGATCTCAGGAAGCTCAACGCCCAGAGTATAGAGACCTACAGGCAGATTAGCAAGATCCTGCTTCAGTTCAGCCTTACAGTTCCAGTCCATACCGATTTCGCCGTCAAATACAGGAACGTCGTTCTTGTAATTGTTGTAGCTCTTATCACCGGTTACCATGGTGTTACCAGTTCTGAATGCACGTACTGTCCATCCGGGATAGAGATCAGTGATATCCTGCTCAGGAACAATTACCCAAATAGGCATGTTACCGTTCTCATTGTACTGGTGTCTGGTATGGAGCATGTTCTCACCATTAGGTCCAATCTTAGCCATATCACCGCTGTTCTTAGGCATCTGCAGATCCATCTTCTCCAGAATATTAGGAGTCTGATACAGATTGTAGTTGCTGATGAACGGAGTGATGTCGAGGCTGTCCTCATCGTAGATAGCATCGTCTGTGTCAAGCTTCTCATAGAGAGCGATCTTGATAGCTGAAATGTAGATTGCAGCAAGAGCAGGATCATCCTCTTCAATTGCAGCAAGACCAGCCTTTACAGTCTCGTTATCAACGATGTCTGAACCCAGCTTCTTAGCGATAGAGTCAAGCTCGTGCATACGAACAGTTGCGAACTGCTTACGCAGATATCTGAACTCGTAGTCATATACTGCTGCGTGTACAAGATCATATGTGGCGTTGATTTCTTCATCAAGAGTGTTGACGAGATCATAGTCCTTGAACTGAGCATATGTACGCTCAAGAGCTGTGTACTCCTCATAGTCCTTGTTTGCGTTAGCATCGTCAAGCAGACCCTTACCCTTATTGAGTTCATCAGACAACTTCTTGTTCAGAGCAATACGTGCATCAAGAGCATCGATAGCCTTCTGCATTCTGTCATTGAATGCATAGATCTCAGTACCACTCTTAGTAGTAACAGGATAAGCGATAGCTGAATCACTCTTAGCCTTCAGGAGCTTGTAAGTTGACATCTCTGCAACAGTTGCATTAGCCTCCAACTTAGCAGCTACAGCAGCTCTCTTATCGGTGAATGTCTTAACGGTATCCATACGGAGCTTCAGCAGGTTGGTAGCATCGTCCAGATCCTTCTTAGCGTTCTTCCAAGCAGTAGGATTGGTAGGATAAGCACCGTTAGCCTTGAATCCACCCTCAGGTTCATAGTTATAGAATGCAAGTTTCTCAACAAGAGCGTTGTAAATAGCACCACCGTTAACAGCCAGGTCAGCGTCATTCTCACCCTTAGCAAGAGCAATGCGAGCCTTAGCGGCATCAACAGACTCGTTCAGAGGAACTGTGCACATACCAGGTATACCAGCATATGACTTGATAGCATAGTTGCTGAAGATTACGCCCTCATAGTTACCACTACCATCTGTGTAGAACTCAAATACATAAGTACCATCAGCAGGAACAGTGAAACTGTAGCTCAAATCTTTATAACCTTCCTTCCAGTCACCTGCAGAAGTAATACTTGCATCCCAGGTAGTCTGAGTACCAATTATGGTCTTGTTCTGGATACCATTCAGTAATGCGAAACCATTATCATTACCATCTACAATCTCTGCATCAGGTTTAGCAAACATCTTCACAGTAAGAACCTTATTCTTGGCACCCCAACCGAGAGCTCTGAATGAGATGGTGTAGTCACCAGCGGTAAGGGTCTCGATTGAGTACATGTTACCTGTAGCACCATCGGTTCTGCTAGACAGATAGAAACCTGCATTGTACTGACCGTCACCGTTCATGTTGTACAGACCGCACTTACCAGGTGAGTTAGCACCGTCACCCTTCTTGAAGGGATCTGCACCACTGTGTACGTATACGCTAGTAGGATAAGGACGGCTTGTGCCGGTAACCTGACTCTTCCAGTCAGTAGTCTTGCTGAATACAGCAGGCTTGCGATCAAATGTACCGAAATGATAGTTAACTACAACGTTATCAGCCTGCTTGGTACCGATACCGAAGATCTTAACCATCTCAATCTCAATGTCACCTGACAGAGGAGCGGTCTTACCTTCAGGACGGGTAAGAACAACACGGCTGTTCTCAGCATCCCATGACGGAGTCCAAACCTCTGTACCTACGTAAGCGATAAGCTTCTGTGAATCCTCACCGAGGTTATCCATTTCAACCTGACGTGAGAACTTGAACCAAAGTGTTCTGGTTGAAGGATCAAGGCCGAATGAACCATCCTCAAACTGAGGCTCCTGCATTACAGGAGGAAGTTCCTTCATTGAGTAAACGCCGTCAAAGATGTTGGGGTTAGGAGTAGCTACTTCATTGTAGAAGTTAGGAACAATCTTACCTGCCTTAATCCATGCGGTATCTGTACCCATGGGGAATCCACCGGTAGCACTCTTACCATCACCTGTGTACTTAAGAGCAAGCTCAGGCTGGTCAGTCGGGTTACGGAATGTTACAAGTACCTGCTTGTATGACTTGAACTGAACCTTAACGGTCTGACCGTTAACGACTCTTGAAGGAGTAAACAGATACATGTAGCCGTCACCATGATACTCAATAGAGTTGATAGGAACTCTTTCCCATGAGTTATCATCCTTCTGGCCCCAAACGTCAACGTACTTGTTATTGGTATTTACAACCTCAACAGCGTCAATCTTGTTCTTATCATAAGCAGCCTTTGCCAAAGCACCAAGGTTGGTCTTATAACCGAAGTCAACACGCATCTTATCCTTATCATACTCGCAACCAGCGATCCATGACTTGGTCAGTGACAGGTTATCAACCTTGAACTCTGTGTAGTCAGAAACAAAGCCCAGACGTACAAAGAACTTGTCAGGCTGAACGATGTAGTTCAGGTCATAAGTCTTGGGGTTGGTTGACTCAGTTGTATCTGTCTTTGCCTTCCATGTCCAGTCACCGGCAGCCCACCAGTAACCGTCAACAAATACATAGTTGTTGGCAATTGAGTCATTGATGTAGTAGGTCATAAGGTTGATCTTCTCCCACTCACCTGTGAACTCCTCCTTTGAATACTCAAAGTTTGCATTGAACTTGTAGTTATCGGCATCACTTTCCAAACCCATTGAGAAAGGCTTCTCTGCATGGTAGTAACCACGGAATATACCTGCAGCCATACGGGGCTTTGACTCTGATCTGTTGTGACCCGGAACACGGTTGGCCTTAACATAGAATGTCAGACGATAAGATGTTGAATCCTCAATCGGAAGACCACGTACAAACAGGTTACGACGGTAGTTAGCTGTGTAACCGCCCTTGTATGTGCCCCATGACTGAGCAGCCAGTGTACAGGTATCAGTGGTATATCTCAAAACATACTCACCGCCCTTATCTGCCTCACCGAAAGCATCCATAGCCTCTGTTCTGTAAGGATCAGGATCCTTCTCAGTCTGATATTGTTCATTGGGGAAGTTGTTGTTCTTAACCTCATTGGGATCATCAGTAGGTTTGATACCATTGTAAAGAATCATGGTAGAGTCGGTTCTGAAAAGACCTCTCTGCCAGTTCGCAGCATCTGTCCAGGGTTTGAACGAAGTACCGTTGTCAGTACCCTGGTGATCATAATACTCCAAGACAGTGATACTGTCAATAGCAGTAGTACTCCACTCATCCCAACCTGCCTCGAAATCCTGGAAGAAGATCTGCTTAGCATCCAGTTTTTCGTTAAACGTGGGCTGAGCAAATGCGGAAACTCCCATAAGGAGTAATCCTGCAAATAATAAGTCTCGTTTAATCATAAAATAATTGTTAATTAATAAATAGGTTAAATAACTCGTTTTCTCTCAACTATCTATAACCTGTACCTGTGCGGAAATTCCGCACAGATCCAGGTAACAGTTCATATCAATCAGCGTCAGGCGTTGCGTCCGGGAGAACCAGGAACCAGTTGGGGTTCTGGCTCTTGCCGTCGCCAAGCAACTTATTGTAAAGCTCCATGTCCATCTCCTGATAACGGTCTACGTTATCATCAAGAACAGCCTTCTCACGGATAGCTACACGCTTGGCAAGGAACTCGTTCTCATACTGACCGCCTATATCAGCACCACGGTGCTGGGCTATTCTCATAAGGTCACCAAAGCGGTATCCCTCAAAGCATGTCTCAAGAGCCATCTCGTCAATCAGCAACTCCTCAACCGCGCGGATAGAATCCTTAAGAGCCTCATCCGGAGTAAGAGTCTTGATGCGGACGGTATCAACAGGAATTCTGTAATTGGGATCAAAGTTGGCATCACCGGAACCACGTGAGTGGATACCTATGGTGTTACCCGTACCCCAACGGAAAGAGTAAACCTGACCACCGCCCTGAGACTGTGAACGACTTACAAAAGACCAACTGGGCGCAGCCTGTGTGTACTTGGCAACCGGGAAGTCATAAACTTCATGCATATCTACACCATCCACATTTCTGGCCCTGTCTTTTTCTGCCTGACTGATGCTGTCAATGGACGCTGCGCAAAGACCCGTCTTAAGTATGGTAAATGCCGTCTGAGGTAGTCCACACCTATTCAATGCCTCTGCAAGCCTCAAAAATACTACGTCTTTACGATATAAACAAATTTTTTCGGAATTAAATTTATTTAACGTTTGAATTTCGGTTCCCTGGTCAGACTGAGTACCTATGGCATCATCAGATTCTACCAGATAGTCTGTTTCAAGAATAGACTGCATACGCAGGTCTCCGCGACGCAGTACAATACTTTCTGCATTCTTGTCCGGCAGATATGTAGCCCACTCCTTTCTTACGCTGGGGTCAGTTCTCTTGTGATAGCAGAAGTTCTGACGTACGCTGATAGAGGTAGCGGCTGCTGATCTTGTAAGCTGGTACCAGTTGTTGTTGTCAGTGGTGGAACTGAAAATGTTATTGATTTCACTTACGGTTCCGCCGTCTGTCTCCTCATACTCCATAGGGATATAGCAGATCTGTGCATCGTTTCCTGAGAAGAGAGAGTAATATGTATCATTTCCCAGATAGAGGAAATCATATGTCTCCCAGTGTACGCTGTTGGTACCGGTGGTATAACCTGCCTGGTTTACAAGGTAGTCATGATAATAGAGGGCTGCCTTGGCGTAGTTCTCGGCCCAAAGGTTCAGGTCACCCAGGATCAAACGGATAGGAATGAAGAATTTCCTTGTCTGGTGCTTGGTTCCCTGTACTGTGAACTCACCGTAGTTAGTGGGGTACTTGTCATAATATGTGATGAACTCATCATTGTAGTCAAGCAGAAGGGTCTGAGCCAGTTCCTTGATATTCATGGGAACACCGTCTGAAACCTTATCTACAGTAATGGGCTCGTCATAGTAAAGGACGGTACCGTAAATCTGCGCAAGCTGCAGATATGCCCATGCCCTGTAGTTAAGGATGTTGATGTACTCACCCTTCATTACCTTTCTCTCACTGCGGACTACCGTAGTATCAACCTTTGCCTTGTAAAGATTGCAGTTGGTTATGATAGCATAGTAATCAAGAGGATTATCATACTTGTTACCTGACTTGAGGGATTTGAAATCATAACGGTAAAGGTCCTGAAGATCATCTTCTACATGTTTCTTGTCACCCAAGGCAACCAGGTCGCCGCGGATCTCGCCCAGAACGATGGTACGGTCAGCAATCTGCTGCATCTTCTTGATTACACCCAACACGGGATATACAGTATCAACAGGAGAGTCCCAACGGACGTCCTTTTCAAGCATCAAAGTCTTGGAATCAACTTTGAGCATATCCTCGCATGATGTTACTCCCACCATGAATACAGTGGCGAGAGCTATTGTAATTATACTTTTCAATTTCATAATACCTTACATTAAAGGTTAATCTTCAATCCTAATGAGAAATTGGTTGACTGCGGAGCAAGACCACGGTCTATACCACGCATGAAAGGACTGTTACCACATACAAACTCCGGATCAGAACCCAGATAGTTTGTCAGAGTGAACAGGTTGTTGGCTGAGCCCCAAATGGTAAGACCCTGCAGATATGTGCTGTGAACAGGAATCTTGTAGCTCAAAGTGACGTTCTTAAGACGCATATATGAGCCATCCTCAATCCAACGGTCTGAGAAACGGGCGTTCTGGTGTGTATCACCGAACTCAATGCGCGGAACGTCAGTCTGCTGACCCTCAACCATCCAGTGGTTTGTCATAGCTACTGTCTGGTTCATGAAACGTGAACCGCTTTCCAGAAGCATGCGCTGGTAGTTATATACATCGCCGCCTACTGAATATGTGAATGTGGCACTCAGAGAGAGATTCTTATATCCCATCTTGGTCTGGATGCGGCCATAGAAATCAGGATTGGGATCTCCTATCTGTACCATATCATTAGCGTCTATGATCTTGTCGTTGTTCTGGTCAACAAAGTGCATGTCACCGGCTACGAAAGGAGTGATGGCACCTGTCTTTGAACGGAATGAAAGACCGGCTGCACCTGCTTCCTGAGTGGTAGAGAATACACCGTCAGTCTCATAACCGTAGAATACTCCTACAGGATTGCCAACCTCAGTTCTGACGGTAGCACCGTAAACCTGGGTTTCATATCCCTTGGCGGGAAGCTTGGTAACTTCATTCTTGTAATGACCTATACCGGCTCCAACCTCCCATCTGAAATTACCTGAATTGATAAGTTTCAGTATGAAAGATGCATCAAAGCCCTTGTTTGAGAGTGAACCTCCGTTGCCCCATGTATCTTCAAGACCGGCTACATATGACAGAGAACCTACAGAAAGCAGATTGTCTGTAGCGGAACTGAATACATTGGCAGAAATTGAAAGGCGGTTGTCAAACAGGTTCATGTCAACGCCTGCTGTAAGCTTACGGGTTGTCTCCCATCTGAGTGAACCGTTACCGATATTGGCAATTGCCACACCGGTCTTACCCAGAACCTTTACAGGATAGAGGTATGTCTGTGAAGCCGATGCATCATAACCGTCATTACCGGTCAGGTCAAAACCGACCTTGAACTTAAGGAAGTTTACAGCGTCAATCTGGAACCAGGGCTCTGCAGAAGCAACCCAGGCACCGGTCACTGACGGGAAGAATCCCCATGGCACACCGAACATTCTGACTCCGGCATCAACCTCACTACCGAATCTTGATGATGCGGTGAGACCCATGCTGGCGGTCAGATAATACTTCTCCTTGTAGCTGTAATCAGCCTGTCCCCACCAGGTCAGAGAGATATCCTGATACTCTGTACCGTTGGTTTCCTTATAATCAAGGTTCTTATCCATGTTAGGCTTCTTATCGTTACCTGAGTTATAACCGGCAACAGATGTCTGGAACATTGAGTTGTTCACATAACGGAAACCTGCATTTACATCAAGGGCACTGGCACCGAATCTTCTGGTATATTCCAGATAGGTGTTGCTCATGAATCCCTGCTGCTTGGCTGACATGGCCGAAACCTTGTTGTCAACGGTTCCTACACCGTCAATGATGAACAGAGGAGTACCGTTCAGAGGAATGAAATAGTTCTCATCTGCGTTGGCAAGAGTATAGCTGAACTGCTCGTACAAACTCAGGCGGTTACGCTTAATCTCCCATTTTGGTGTTGCAGACAGAGAAATGAAACGGCTGCCCAGATAGTTCTTGTTCACACCGTCACCGTTCACGAGTATCGAAAGCGGGTTGGCAAGTGATGCATTGACATCAGACGGAACAGCCTTGTCAAGATAGTTGTCCTCGGTGGCAATGAAGTTGGTCAGACCTCCACCGTACTTTACTGAATAGGGTGAAAGGAACGGAGACTTAACCAAAGCCAGGAAACCGGGAGCGTTTATCATTGTGTTGTCAATGTCATCGGGAGCACCATCGTCACGCAGGTCACGTGTTACGTCGCTGTATGATGCATCAAAGCGGACTGAAAGACGGTCTGCCAAAGAGATGTCAGAGTTCAAACGGAGGCTGAAACGTGAGAAATCACTTTCTGTAAGTGTGGCGTCACCGGTAGCATATCCTACAGAGAGGCTGTAGTTGGCAACCTCGTCACCACCTTGTACACTTACGTTGTAGTTCTGAACGAATGCATCCTGATAAGAGATCTTGGTCCAGTCTGTCTCATTCTCGTGATACCAGTAATAATAGGTATTATCCGGATTTGAATCCAGGAATGTGTATGACGGGAGTTTGACACCGGTTGAACCCAGTAACTCAGATGCGTAACCGCGATACTGGTTCTCATTCATAACCAACGGGAACTTGGGCATTGTCTGATAATTGCCTGATATGTTCACGTCAATTTTGGTGGCCATTGACTTGAGTCGCTTGGTGTTGATTATGATAACACCGTTTGATCCCTTGGGTCCGTAGATACCATAGCCGTTCTTGAGAATCTGTACTGACTCAATGTCCTCAACCGGGATATTGGCCAGAAGATTGTTAAAGTAACCGTCATGCATGGTCTTAACGTCATAACCCATATCCAGAATGATACCATCCAGAATAACCAGGGGCAGAGTGTTGATATTAAGTGAATTGATACCGTCAATCTGCATCAGGGAGCCTATTCCCAGCTGACCTGAACGCATTATTGACAGAACATTACCCTGAAGTGACTGCTGAATCTGTCCGTCAACAATCAGATCTGCACTTACGTCAGAAATGCCTGCTTCAGAAACAGAACCTGCAGTTGTCTTGGTCTGATAGATTTCAGAGAAATTCTCATCAAACATCTTGACATTCACTCCCTCTGTACGACCCCTGAGAGCGCAAACTACAGTGTTGCAACCGTCAAGTGAGAAGGTAAGGGATGAAACATAATCAGGAATTCTGATTGTAAAAGAACCATCCTCCTTGGTCATGGCTGAATAACGTGAGATGTTATAAGCCTGAACCTTGACACCTGCCATAGGAGTGCTAAGTGCGGCGTCGGTCACATAACCGGTCACCACTACCAGGTCATCGGTACGGGTCTGGGATGATACCGGAGCCATGAACAGCAGCATTAAGCTTGTCAGCCCCAAAGGCAAAAGCCTTTTCTTGTCAAAAAACTTCATATCTATATAAACTTATTTTATTCAACAACAGGTTCCAGAATGATGCAATCCAGCCACATCTCGCTTGAGTACATGTGGGCGTTGTCATCAATCACACCGCTCTGCAGTGTGAGACGCAGTGCCTCATTGGTCATATCGTACTTGCAAGAGGGAAGATCAACAATACCTACAAGCATGGTGTCAATCTTGGATGTGTCATTAATCATGTAATACGGTACCTCCATCTCGAATTCCCAGCCGTCAAAGTCAACAACCTCAAGAGAGATTGAGTCAATAAGGGTTGAATCAGGATATGTAGGTGAATCATATTTTACGATAGGATGCAGGAAGTTGGGTCTCTTGTGATCCAGGTCGGGAGCCAAAACGATCTTGATGGCGTATTTGCCACGCAGGTTGTTGCCGATATAGAACTTGGCATCCCAGTCAGAACGACCTTCTCTTGAGAATCTTCTAACCTGAGCGGTCTTGTCAAGAGTCTTGTTGCCAATCTTGTTTACAGACTGCAAAGGCTGCAGGAAGTCTTTCAGTGTAACGTCCTCGGCCTCATACTTGATATGACGCAGGAATGTCAGGGTATCAACGAACGGCCATTTGTCTACAATGTAAATCATACCGTTACTGCACTCTACTGAGTCAACAGCGCTTCCAAAGATACCGTTGGTCTTGTCAGTAGGAGCACCGAATACGTGATAGGGTCTGTCATCAGTACGGTTTTCAATCAGACTGTATCTGGTAGAGATTACTGAATCCGGCCAGTAGTGCTGAACCGAGGGGTTCATGTTGAAGAACATGTCAGTAATCATTGTTGTACGTGTGTAATACAGCATGAGTGAGTCATTGTTCAACTCCTTCTCTCCGTACTTGAAGTACTTGCTGATTCTGTCGAACTGCTCACTCCACAACTGGGGTGTGGGAATTACCATGTAGTACAGACTGTCCTCAGACTGGATACGGCCAAAGCGGTTAAGAAGGATGTTTGACTCCATCATTACTGAATCCACGTATATGATCTCATCGTTCTCGTTCTTCTGACCCAGTGATACACTGCGTGAAAGGTCAAGTTCAGTTACGGTGTAACTCTCAAACCATTCACCGAACAGGTCTCTGTAATCAGATGACTTGGTTACGTATTCGTACAGTGTGGGGAGGAACTTGATATATCCGTCAATGCCATGAAGCACACCGTTACTGCAACGGATGTTCTTGTCACTGCCATGATAGGGATTGCCGGCAATTTCAGCGGAATGTGACCTGATGGCCTTGCCGTTAAGCATATACACCTTTGACTCAACAGTGTCACCTACGGTGTGTCTGAATCTTGCGATATGGTTCTCAATGAACTTCTGACCTACCTCCAGATTCTCAGCATCAGTCTTATTCTTCTTGATGTAAGGCTCCCATTCTGCATCAGTCAAAGCAGAGTTTGAAGGTGCCCATACAGTCAGGAACTGGTCATCGGACAGAAGTTTCATGTAAGTCATGTCTTCAATAGGTCTTCCGTGCTTGTCACACATAAGGGTGTTCTCCAGAGCCTTGCAGAAATTGCTGAACTCAGAGATACCACCAAGTGTCTCCGCCAGTTTGGCAACGGGATACTTGCTTTCCGTCTCCTTGAAACTGTAATGCTCGTTCCATGTATCCTTACATGAACCCAAGACAATCAGACCTGCAATCAGCAGAACGGATCTCGTTGATAATTTGAATAGTTTGTTCATATTGGTTTTTAATTAATTAATATTCTATCTCATCAATGTTTGTCTTCATTATTACTGAAAATACTTTTGGGACACCATTCCATATAGTCAAAGTTCATTTCGGCATTGGGATTCTCCAGAACCAGGCGCATCCTCAGATAATAGTTCTTGTTTGCCTTGAAGTAATCAGTGGTGATTATTCTACGGGCAATCAGACTGTAATCACGGAACTTCTCGGCCTTGTCGGATGTCCAATGTGAATCGGGACCCTTCATATAACCGCGGTTATGCATGGCTTTGTCATAAGCATCAATTGCTATGGAATCACCTTCAAAATCCTCATCGGATTTCCAACGGATATTGGGGTTGTCATAGGCAGAATATCTGAGGTCTGTGGGTATTCCGCAGGGTGAAAGCCTAAGCGGATCATCGCCTACAAAGTTCTGAACGACGCCACAACCTGCCGAGCCTCTGTATGACAGACGCAGTTCCCATGTACCGTCATGCGGCACAGGAGGCAACTTAAGCAGAATGTCATAGTTACCCTGCAGGTCCAGACCGTCACCCTGATAGCTTATGTTGGCTACGAAAGCGCTGCGTACCCACATGCAGTAATTCTGATTGTAAGAATGGAAGTTGGTGGGCTGTAAGAACCCTATACCCTCATAATTGTTGTCTGTCTTTTTCTGACGGGCACCTGAAGTCAGGAAATCCGGAGAAAGAGTGCAGCAGTCTATTCTGAGACGACGGTCCAGAACACTGTTTCTGACAAAATCAGAATACTCAAGAATGTCGTCTATGTAGAACATGTAACCGTTGCAGCCTTCGTTGAGAGTTCCCTCATCTACGTCAAGGATCTTGACTCCACGGTAGAAACTGCGTCCCAGTTCTCCCTTTCCGTCAGGACCTACACCACGACGGTTAATGAATACACCGCTGTGAGGTCCGCTGGCCAAAACTCTTGAAATACGCATGATGGAGTGCGGCAGATAGGCTTCAAAATAATCTTCAGCGTCTATTACGGATGTCTCAACCTTGGCGTTGATGATATCCTCACGACAATTGAAGTTAATGGCAGAAGGTATGCTGAAGGGCAGTATGTGGTATTGCACAAAACGCCTGAGCGGACAACGCTGGTCAGACCAGATTGTATCATACCTGTTGCCAAGGGTATCATATTCTGCCTGATATGCCTCATGATAAACCGTATTGGCATAATCAATCAGGTCATCAAGTGTATGGATACCCCTACTTGCATAGACTTCATTCGGCTCAGCAAATACGGTGAAACCGTAGTCGCGTTCCGGCAGATATCTGATGGTGTAGTCCGATCCTCCTCCCTGTTTGGTCAGGCCGGCAGTTACAGAATCATAATCTGTCAACGAATAACTCTTGTCATGCCACTTCTGAAGCGAATCCTCAAGGCATACCAGATGCATAGCCTCAAAGAAAAGACTTACCTTGGGATCTGCCTTTACTATATCATAAATATAGTCACCCGAAACCCTGATAACATTGTCAACTACATGAACTACTCCATTCTGTACAGTATCGTCACCCTTAAGAACCACAGAATTTCTGTTAATGGTTGCACGGGGCTTGATTATTCCGTTATCAAGAGTATCAGCCACATATCCCAGGACAAGGAAACGGTTCAACTGATTGACTGAAGGCAATCCTCCCTCTGACTGTTCAGAAAGGTAAAGAACCGTATTTATGAGGTGTGTCCTTGCTATTGTGTCACACTGATCCCAGGTAAGGGAATCAAGACAACTGATATTTCTGGACTCAAGATATTTGCTGAATGCCAGATCAGTAGGAGCAAAACATGTAAAGGTACCGTAGGTCTCAAGTTCGCCCCATCTTTGCGTTCTCTTCAGTATCTGAATGAAAGAACTGAAGCGCTGGGCTGAATCCTGCTCAAGATAATCGGCAAGGGTCTGCCCGGTAAACGTGTAGTACGTTCCCGGGTGAACCTCGTCCCAGCAGGATACTGTCATGGCAATCGGAGCGAGTGCCATGAAGACCTTCAATACCAGTTTATATGTCTCCTTGATCTTAAGCATAATTAATGAGCCTGTTCTGTCTTTTCGTCATCCTTATAAGCAGGATTCTGCTTAAGGACACCCTTACTGTTGCGAACCTCGTCCCTGTACATCGGGAAGTACATGGCATACGGGTTCTTAAGCTGGATATCAACCTTGCTGCTGTTTGCAGCAGTGTGTTTCTTCTTAATGAAGGTGATCAGTTCCTTCTGGTTGCCGGCACGTCTTGCCATACGAACCAGGTCATACCAGCGCTTGCCCTCGAACAGGAGTTCACGACGGCGCTCCTGGAAGAGGATCTCCTCAACCTTTGAAACAGCTGTCTCGTTCACCTTGTAGTTGGTAACCTTGGCCAGGTCATTGGTGTTTGAAACCTGATCGTTATCAAGAACTACTGAACGGGCATTAACTGCATCAATCAGCTTGAAGGCCTTGTCCTTCAGAGCATTCTGCTCGCCTACTGTAGCCAGACTGTCTGCACCGGCAGGCTTCATGCCTTTAGCCATCATGATATATGCCTCGGCCTCAAACAGAAGCACCTCAGAGTAACGGTAAATGATCCAGTTAGCCTGGTCTGAAGATCTCTTGCTTCTGAATGAACCGTAACTGGTAGCTGAACTGGGTTCAACCTTTCCTCCGTTGATGGTAAGACTTACAGTGCTGTATCCGTACTTTGAAATGGCGAATGAAGTGCTGCGCTGCTTTATGCTTGTGTAATAACGTACGTCATTGGACTGGTTGAAAACATCATGAGTGGTACTGGGAGCATTTCCTATGGGCTCGTAAGCCTTTATGGTACCTACACTCTTCTGTTGTTCATTGTCCTGACTCTGATAGTAGTTATTTACAAAGTTGTTCTGTACGTTATAGTCAAAAGGCAACTCAAACAATGACTCAAAAGAGCACTTGTTACCAAAAATCTCATTGTAAGAGTTTCCTGCTGAAAGAGCGCCGCCGGGAGCATCTGAAATAAGAGGATAGCCGTTAAAGAGAGCCAGCTCGCAGTTCTTACCCTGCTTGCTCTTTAACTTATTATACTCCTGCATCTTGTATGCAGTGACCTCCTCACATACATCGATACATTTCTGCCAGTCATCAGCACGGCCGCGCCACAGATACATATCTGCAAGCATAGCGCAGATAGCCGGCTTGGTGATACGGGTTCTTGACTCCTCATCGGTGGCATACTTGTTCATAGCACCCTTCTTGGCATATTCCAGATCTGATATGATAGAATCCAGAACAGTCTCAAAAGGACTCTGGGGTACATAGAATTTCATGTAACCGCCCTCATCATCAATTGAAGGCTCGGTAACATAAGGTACATCGCGGAATGAGCGGATAAGATACCAATAACTGAGGCAGCGCAATGCTATGGCCTCTGACTGATGTGCAAGCTGCTCATCAAGTACGTAGTTAGGATCCTTCTCAGCTACAATGGGTGCAAAGTGCAGTACCGTATTGGCACGGTTGATTACATCATAAAATGAATTGTACTTGCAGTACGCGTTGGTGATAAGCAGGTTCTCGCTGCATATCTGACGAATAGCATCGGGAGCATTGTTACCCTCAACAATGTTGTCTGAACGCATTTCGCCCCAGATTGACATTCTCATAATGCAATCTTCAGACTGCAATGCACTGTAAGCACCTAAGAGTACGCTCTCAACGTCAGACTTGTCAGTCCAGAAGTTCTCCAGAACGATATCGTTAAGAGGTTCCAGATTGAGGAAATCATTGCATGATGTCAATGCCCCTCCTAAGAGTACTATTGTGATTAAAGATTTGATATTTTTCATAACATCCTACGTCTAAAGAGTTAGAAATTGACAGTTACACCGAATGTAAGTCTGCGTGAGCGCGGTGTACGGCTGTTATCCTGTGCCACCTGACCACGACCGGAACTAACCTCGGGATCAAGACCTGTATACTTGGTCCATGTTGCAAGGTTGCTCAAACTGCAGCTCAAGCTCAAGCTGCTGAGATGAAGCTTCTTGACGAACTTGGGATCAACCTGATAACTGAGTGATGAATTTGACCAACGCATGAATGAGCCATCCTCAACGTAGCGGTCTGAACCAAGGTCATTGTAACCCCAGTTGTACAGAGCACGCGGAACCTCAGTTACATCACCCTCAACACGCCAGCGCCAGTTAATGGCAGCCATCACGTTACGAAGCTCACGGGGAGCCTCAGCACCCAGACGTGACATGTTCACGATCTTGTTACCCCAACGGAAGTTGAAGCTGTTGTTCCATGACAGACGTCCCCATGATACTGTGAGACGGGCACCACCGTTGATCTTAGGAAGTGAACTACCCAGATAAACGATATCAAGCTCGTTGATGTTACCGTCATGGTTGATATCCTCATAGGCTACGTCACCGCCTACAAACTCATAGGCTGTGAAGTTATCCTCACCGTAACCGAACATCATTGGTTTGGGTTTGCCCTTAGAGTTCAGGATTACATTGCCGTCAGCGTCTCTTACTACAGGAGCGTTTGAACCGGCTACACCGGGAATCTCCTTCTCACCGATAATGTTACCGGCATCATCATACTCAAAGCCACCCCAGTCACTGTACTGGTATACGCCTTTGTACTTGAATCCGTAAATTGAACCGTATGAGTTCTTAAGAGCCACATATGAAAGATACTTCTTATGCGGGTTACTCAGGTCAAAGTCCTGCTGCCATGTTCTCAGGATGACGTCGTTCATCTCAAGAACCTGGTTGGTATTGTCACCAAAGTTAACGCTACCGCCAATTCTGAAGTCCTGACCCATCAGCTTTGTTGAGTAGATGCTGCGGGCGTTGATGGTCAACTCCCAACCCTCATTCATCATCTTACCGTCGTTAACAGCGGCAAGTGAGGTATAACCTGATGATGAAGGAATAGGATAGCTGTTATTGATCAGCTTGTCGTTAGTAGTATGGTAGAAGTTGATGTTGGCATCCAGTTTATCATTGAACAGACCCAGGTTCAGACCATAGTTCCATGAGGTTGACTCCTCCCACTGGAAATCACTGAGTCGGATGTTGGCAGGATAAATTGTAGATGTACCGTCATATGAGCTACCTGATGAATAGCGGCTACGGAACATATCGTCACCACCGGGAGCGTTACCGGTGTAACCCCAGGTTACGTTAAGACCGGCCATGGTGAGCAGTCCGCTTTCACGGATACCGTCAAACCACTTTTCATCTGAGATGTTCCAACGTACACCGGCACCGGGGAATGTACCCCACTTCTTGGCGTTACCTGTACGGGTTGTACCGTCAGAACGTGTTGTGAATGTTACGTTATACTTACTCTTGTAAGAATAGTGAACCTGAGTAGAGATACCTACACTGCGGTTACGACCGGCACCTGTACCCATATCGTTGATGATACCGGGCAGACCTACTGACTCGAATGAACCTGAAGGAAGTCCTTCAAGTGTGGTGCTCATGTTCTTGCTGTTAGAGTTCCTTACCTCAAGTCTTACCATAGCACCGATGCTGTGGTTGCGGTTCTTGAGATGGGGCTGGAACTGAAGCGTGTGCTGAGTGGTGATTGATGAACTCTTGTCGGCACTGCTTCTGGTGCTGTTCTGGTTACCGGTATCCCAACCCTTACGTGACAGAGTCTGAGGAGTATAGGTCTCAGATGTGTTGTTGGATACACCGAATGAAACCATTCCCTCATATGTCAGACGGGTCTGGTTGTTCTCAAGTCCCAACAGGTTGTAAGTGATATGGAAGTTAGGATCAACGCTCAGACTTATGCTGTTGTTCTTCTTCTGTTCAGCCTCAAGAACGGGGTTGCTCTGTCCGGGCAGTCTGTCTGAAGCGTCATTGGGCATGAGGTAATACTCGCTGGTGGGAACACCGGTAAGAGGATCCTCATAATAGATAGCCAGGTTAGGCATCATCTCCTGTGCACTGCTTACAGCGGTGTTACCGCTACGGCGGTTGTTGGAGTATGTCATTGAGAAGTTGGTAGATACCTTGATACGCTCAGAGATGAAGTAGTCAAATGCTACACGTGTTGTGAAACGGTTCATCTTCTGACCGATAACGGTACCTGTCTCATCGTCGAAACCGGCAGATACACGGAAGTTGGCCTTGTCACCACCACCTGATACTGAAACGGAGTGGTTGTGTGTCAGACCTACCTTCTTTACAGCCGATACCCAATCGGTGTTGTCATTCCACATTTCATAATCCGGCTTGGACTGAACGTAGTTGATCTCCCAGATATCGTTTGTAATCTGATCGTTAAGATGCGGGTTGAACAGGGCCTCCTTAACGAACATGGTGTACTGGTCACCGTTCAGGTACTTGTAACCTTCAGGCTGGAAGTTGGCATTCAGACGGTATGTGTAAGATACACGAGTTGCACCGCGCTGTCCGCGCTTGGTCTTGATTTCCATAACACCGTTGGCACCCTGCATACCGTAAAGGGCTGTTGCAGAAGCATCCTTAAGGAATGATATTGACTGAATATCCTGCGGGTTGATACTCAAGAGCTCAGCCAGACGATCCTCGGCGTACTGATCTTCAAGAGAACTGTTCAGATAATCATTCAGACCGCTTGCGAACTGGTTCTTGGTGTTGGCATCGATTGACAGGATATTACCGTCAACTACGATAAGGGGGTTACCGTCACCGGTAAGTGTTGACTGACCACGCAGACGCATTGAAGAACGTGCGCCAAGGTCACCAGAGTCAAACACGATATCCAAACCTGCAACCTGTCCCTGAAGGGCCTCATCGACTGTGGTAATACCAAGGTCAGCATAGTCATCCATGTTAATGGTCTGTACTACGCTTGATGCCTCACGCAGAGGAATCTGAAGACCGTTGGTCTCCAATACGCGTTCTGCGGTGATTTCTACTACAGGAAGCTCACCGGCCTCTTTCATCTTAATCTCAAAGTAGGTCTTGTCGATAGGAATATCAACTGTCTCATAACCTACGTAGGTAATCTGAAGATGGTCGTTAGGGTTCACCAGACGGAAAGAGAAGTTACCCTCCATATCGGTTACGTCATGCGCAACGATACGGTCAGCGGCGTCTCTTTCAGTTACGTTTACCATCATCATCGGGCCTTCATTGTCCTCAATGACACCACTGATGACATCACCGGCCTTCTGTGCCAGAAGCAAACCGGGCATTGCAGCCAAAACCATGGCCAAAGCCCCTCTCAAAAATCTGTTAGAATATTTCATTTTCAGTATGTTTGCTTGTTAGAAATTTACATCACCATTGCACAACGGCTCATCGATCAGATGAACAACAGCATAAGATGAAGTCTCGATAGAGAAATAATTATAAGTATTTTCACTCAAAGATCCGGTATAAGGCTTAACCTCATATTCACGACACATAATGTTGAAGTACGGTTTGTCATCAGCATTATAGATCTTGAGAACCTTGCGTGTGTTAGGAGTTGATACCTTCTTGCCATTCACCATCGTATAGGCGTTATCCTTGATTGTGATGTCTGTACCACCCTTTACATGCAACTTCATGAACTGCTGGTTTGCATTCATGTAAGCAGTCTCATACTCAGCCTCAGTTGCGGGCTGGCCGCTCTCGTCAATACCTGCGTTGAATTCAGCGCCGATATAAACTGAGTTATCCTGGATATGATACTTCACAAAGTTCTTGAGCTGGTTACGCTTGATATCGGTCATGTATTTTGAACCGCCTGAGGTAACAGCCTTAGTAGCCATTGCAGTATCGTTTACACCGAACAGTCTGTAAGACAGGTTGATGAGAGAATCCCTGAAGTCACGCTTGAATGCGCTGTCCTTCTGTGCGGGATCGGTGTAAGTGGTCTTCTGCTCCAGGAATGTCCTGATGGCGACAAATCTGGTGTCAAGAGCCTGCAGCTCATCCGGAAGCATGAGAACCTTGCTGGCCAACAGAGCGTCAACTGTTGAACTCTTGGGAATGTAAACCGTGTAGTGATAAGTATTGAATGTTGATATGCAATACTGTGATGCAATCTGGTTTGTATTTGATGTTGCAGTGAATATACCGGTTCTCTCCATCAGCTTGAAGAATGACTTGAACTCGGGATAATGGATTGTATCTGAAACAACATCATATACAGATCTTCTTGAAGGCAGGAGCGGACGGTCAAGCACATATGTGCGTCCGTTACCCTTGGTGATAGGATTGTTCTTGGAGAGGTCATTACGCTGGATAACCTTTACAGGACGCTGAACAGCATCAGGCTGTCCTTCGTTCTCAATCTGCCAGCCACCCTCAACAATCATGTTGCCGTAGTCGCTTGCGGGATCTGCAACACCCTTGAACTTGATGGTACCGCGGCCCTTGGTTCTGAAATATGAGTAACCTAAAGAGTCAGCTACGGTAGGTGCTTCTACATCACCTATTATAATGTGGTAGTCCATGAGGTCAAGGATACGGTTACGGATGAACTTTGCCTCCTCGGTATCCTCATAATCAGTCGTACTTCCGCTCTTAAGTCTTCTCTCAGGAACGATACGCATTCCGGTAGCGGTCAGCAGACCTGTTGTCTCATCAAAATCATATACATCGGCAATTACGGTTGAAACGTTCTTGGAGTTCTTTCCGTAACTGAAAGCCAGAGCCTTGATTGATGACTCACCGGCAGTACCCATCTTCTTGAGGTAGAATGAAGCCGGGTCTATCCAGACGAGCTTGTTCTCAAACTCACTGCCGTTGATGGTATCAATAAGAGGTACGAAGAAGCTGTACTCGGCAACCATTGAATTCAGGTAAGCGCTGAATGCCAACTCCTCATCTTCATTGATAGCCCAGTCGATGATCTTAAGTCTCTCGTTAACGAGAACAGGATATGCAACTGATCTGTAAGAAGTGGGAACGAATACGGTATTGGTGAAGTAGATTGCACCGTTGCAGCACATAGCTACGTCAGCGATGGTGTTCTCAGCCTCAGTTCTGCTCATCTTGTCAAAGAAAGGATCCTGAGCGTCATTGAGCACGCTTGAGAACTTGCTGGGTACAGAACCTACAAGTGAAGACTGCATATTAACGTTTACAAGCTTAAGGATGGTCTTGAGCTCGATGTTGCTCATATCCTCGATAACCTCGTCAACAGTAAGGTCGTTACGGCCCTTGTACTTGTCAAGACCGTATCTCTCTCTCAGACGGGCACCAACCTGACTCTCGTCAAGCCACCATGTCATGAAAGACTGATCCAGAGGAACGAACATAAGACCCATATCCTGCTGGAGAGCTACGTCTGAGTTACCGGTTACGGTTGATGAAATGAATGTATTCCATCCCGGATCGAACTTGAGAAGCTCAGATGCTGTTGCGGGCTCAAGATCATCAAGGTTGGTATCGATCTTGGAACTCTGGGTCTGGGTCTGTACTCTTGCACGCTGTGAAAGATACTTCTTAACGTATACAGAGTCACCGTTAGCCTTCATGGCCTGATCCAGAGCCTCGCTCTTGATAAGTCCGTGGTCAATCAGGTATCTGATGTTCATGTCGCGGTTCTTAGTTGCACCTTTATCATAATAAGGAACTGAGAAGCGGTCCAGAATAGCGTTGAATATCTTGGTATCCTCACGTGTTGAAATGTAATCGGCCATGTTGGGCAACAGGTAGATTACGTCAGACATAACATGAAGGAAGCCGTTGAAGCACTTCTTGTTGGGCCATTCTATAGCAACACCGTTCACACTGGCGTCACCGGGCTTGTGAGCAGGCTTGCCCACCTTACTGTATTTACCCAGACGGAACAGGAAGTCATAGTCTTCGTTGTCAATCTTGTTTGACTGGAGGAACTTGTTAACCATGAAGATGATAGGTCTCTCGGTTCCATCCTGAAGCAATACGAGGCTCTTGCCCTCATTCTTGTTGCGCAGACGGGTCCAATACGGGTTGTTTGTGGGCAGAGAACTTGCCTTTACAACGGGGATTGTGTCAAGAATATCGGCAGCCGAGATTCTACGCATACAGTTACCCAGGATAGGAGGATTGTTGTCTCCACCGGGGCTGTTTGAAAGCATGGCAACCTGATAAACGTTATTCAGCATTGAACCGTTAAGGATCATAGACTTCTGAGCCTTGCTCAACTGGTCATAACTGGTAATCTTGTTGCCGTTTGCATCAACGAACGGGCAGTTCTTGAAGAAAACTACGAATGCGCTGTCATCGGCTACGAACAGGGTCTTACTGCCGGTCTTGGCCAGGATGTCTACCTGATTCAGATCCTCAATAAGTCTCACGAACGTTTTGAATGAGTAGAACTCGCCGGTACTGTCATTTCTGAAACCCTCCTGAAGGGTCTGATAAATACTGGTACCCAGCCATTCAGGCATTCTCTTGTCCAGGTCAAAATCCGGACGGCATGAAGAGATGCCGAAAGCGGTTGCCAGGACAGCCAGAATAACTCCGAACACTCTGGAACGGTTTGTTAGAGATTTTCTTTTCATTATATGAATTGTTTAAATATTAGACGTGACGAAAATCATTCCTTGTCAATACCCTCGATGGTCTTGATATGACCCTGAGCATCATATTCGATCTCGCAAACCTTGAGGCTGCGCAGCCAGGACTTGCCGCCTGAAGGAACACTGTCGTGATGGAACAGATACCACTTGCCCTTATACTCGATGATGGAATGATGAGTTGTCCAGCCCACAACGGGAGTAAGGATTACACCCTGATAAGTGAAGGGGCCGTAAGGGTTGTCACCGGTTGCATAGCACAGCAGATGGCTGTCACCGGTTGAGTATGAGAAATAATATTTGCCTTTGTATTTGTGCATCCATGATGCCTCGAAGAAGCGATGGGGATCATCGGCCTTGAGAGGATTACCCTTCTCGTCTACAACCAGGATGGGACGCGGAGCCTCTGCAAAGTTCAGACCGTCCTTGGTCAGACGTACGCAGCGGCTGGGAAGTGCATCTTCCTTACCCTCGGGGAGATACGGGGTCTCAAGGTGAATATTGTCCTTGTAGCGCTGAAGCTGTCCGCCCCACAGACCGCCAAAGTATACGTAAACCTCACCGTCAGCATCATCGCGGAAAGCGCACATGTCTATGCTGTAACTGCCGGCTACGGGAGCGGGATTGGGGATGAACGGACCCTCGGGACGCTGTGCTATTGCTGTACCCCAGTGGAACACGTCGTTGCGGTCCTTCATCGGGAAGTACATGATATAACGCTTGACTTTCTTGCTGTAGCCCATTCCCTGTGACTGTTCCTCAGCGTTGGTAGGAACTTCAATTTCATACTCCTGAACGTCGCAGTCCCAAAGCTGGCGGCCTGCCCATGGAATATCTTCCAGGCCTATCACCTTGCCGTGGTCAACTACCTGACCGTTCATAATGTCATCAGTGGAAAGGACGTGATAATCTTTCATGACGTACTGGTCACCGTTGTCATTCTCTACGTTTTCGCATTCCCAGTCGTGTGAAGGATAGATGTAAACTCTGCCGTTGAATACGTGAACTGAGGGGTCTGCCATGTAATCAGCGGGAAAAAGATAACGCTTCTTCATAAGTTTCTTTGGTTAATATATTATTATCTAAAAAATTCAGTTAGCGGCCAAAGTTAACTCTTTTTTGGGTTTCAATGCAGATTTGTTCCAATTTTTTTGAAAAAAAGCCCAAAAAAAAGAAGCCGCAACACGGCGGCCCCTTTTTTAGGTCCCTATCCACATCTTCTCAGACCAGAGTCAGGACATCACGAAAGTCAATTACTAACCAAATATGTGCATGAAAACTTACGCCACAAAGATATGGCACGTTCCCGGCTTTGCATTCCAGAAACGTGCCATTGACGTTAAGATTTGTTCCGACTAGTGAAAAAATTGCTAAAAAAGCTGTCGTACCCGGATTCGAACCAGGACAAACAGAACCAAAACCTGTTGTGCTACCATTACACCATACGACAATCGCCTAAGCCCCTTTCCGGTGTTGCAAAGGGCGTGCAAATATAGGGTTTTTCCCTTATTCGGCTATCAGGAGATAGTAGTTTTTCTTGCCTCTCTGAAGCACTATGTATCGGCCGTCAACCAGATCATTCTCAGTGAAGATGCGTGAATGGTCATAGGTTTTCTCCTTGTTGACCGATACGCCTCCTCCCTGCATCATCTTGCGGGCCTCGCTCTTGCTGAAGAATACCGGGCAGATGTCTGTCAGGAAATCAGATGCCTTTACCTCCTGCTTCAGTACCTCGCGGTTGAAACGGAACTGGGGAACACCGTCAAACACCGAGAGAAGCATTGACTCATCGATGTTCTTCAGGTCATCGGCACTTGCAGAGTTTCCGAACAGTATGTCCGATGCCTCGGCAGCTGCCTTGTAATCAGCTTCACTGTGTACCATGCAGGTTACATCCTTGGCCAGACGCTTCTGAACCAGACGCAGATGGGGTGCTGCATCGTGCTCGGCAATCAGGGCCTCGCACTCTTCCTTCTCAATGTTGGTGAAAATCTTGATGTAGCGCTTGGCATCCTCGTCGCTTACATTGAGCCAGAACTGGTAGAACTTGTAGGGTGAAGTGTACTCGGGGTTGAGCCATACGTTGCCGCCTTCGGTCTTTCCGAACTTGGTGCCGTCAGACTTGGTAATGAGCGGGCAGGTAAGGGCAAAGCACTCGGTTCCGTTGATACGGCGGATGAGTTCTGCACCGGTAGTGATGTTACCCCACTGGTCTGCACCTCCCATCTGGAGTTTGCAGTTCTTGTGCTCGTTCAGGTAGAGGAAATCATAACCCTGAAGGAGCTGGTATGTAAACTCAGTGAATGAAAGACCGTCACGAGCCTCACCGTTAAGACGCTTCTTTACGGAGTCCTTGGCCATCATGTAATTGACGGTTATATGCTTACCGATATCGCGTGAAAAATCAAGGAAAGTTACGTCCTTGAGCCAGTCATAATTATTTACAAGTTCTGCCTTGTTCGAGGCGTCGCTGTCAAAGTCCAGGAACTTGGCCAGCTGCTTGCGGATACACTCCACATTATGCTTCAGAGTCTCCTCATTCAGGAGGTTACGCTCCTGTGATTTTCCGCTGGGGTCACCAATCATTCCGGTGGCGCCTCCAATCAGTGCCAGGGGTTTGTGGCCGCAGCGCTGGAAATGGCGAAGTATCATGATACTGCACAGATGTCCTATGTGAAGGGAATCTGCGGTGGGATCAAAGCCCACATAAGCTGTAACCTGCTCCTTGCTCAGGAGTTCGTCGGTACCGGGCATCATCTGGTGAATCATGCCTCTCCAGGTTAGTTCTTCAACAAAATTAGTCATATATATGTTCTTAGATTTTGTACAAAAGCGCGCAAATATACAACTCTTTAATCAAAGTCGCAAACGCACGCTTCCTTTTAACTCCCGGGAGATAGCAGGTGGGTGGTGTTTAGGGTGATTTGTTCCTCTATTGTTTGGGGCGGGGTTTTGCGGAGGGCCGATGCCAATGAAATGGTTTGCACGATTGTGTCATGGCCGTCAGTTTCCAGGAAGAGACGGTCTGATGGGACCTGTCTGAGGGATTCAGGGTTGTGCTTGAGGCCGAATGAGACCAGGATTCCGTGGGAGTACAGTTGGTTCATCTGCTCGGGACCGCCGCGGAATCCGTGAATGAGCCAGGGTTGCTCAGGCTTGAGCGTGCGGCGCAGGCGGATCACGCTGTCAAAATCACGTACCACATGGAGTATCATGGGTTTGCGGAATTGCTCTGATAACTGAACCTGACGGACAAAAGCCTGCTCCTGCAAATCGTGCGAAGGGCCTTTCAGAGCGTCGAAGCCACACTCACCCACTGCCGGAACCCGGGGATTCGCAAGCAGTACTTTCAGCGTATCCAACTGACTGTCAAAATCTTCAGTAACATCCCAGGGATGAAGCCCCGCACAGAACCAGTGTCCCTGCTCCAAAGCACCGTCCGGAATAGGTCCGCAGCCTATGCACACCAGCGCCGACCCCGGCACCTGGGGCAAAACATGAGTATGGATGTCCAGGATATTCATGGAACCGGATCATAACCCGAGCCGCCCCACGGATGACAGCGCAGGACACGCTTTATAGCAAGCCAGGTTCCCTTAAAGGGGCCGTGTTTGGTAATGGCCTGGATTGCGTACTCCGAGCAGGTTGGAGTGAACCTGCATGAAGGCGGTGTGAGAGGTGAGATGAATTTACGGTAAAACCGTATGGGAAGCATCAGCAACCACCCCAACGATTTGGTAAAAATATTCAACAATTTCCTCACTTCTCAGAGAGTGTTTCAACCAGTTTTTCCAACGCCTGGGAAAGACGCTGGTCAAGCTTATCGGACTCCCATAGCTTATTGTCATTGAAAAGGAACGCCAAGGCCAGACCTTTTCCTATTAAAGCTACTGTCTCCTTGAGAGAAGAGGACCCGGTGCGGTAGAACTCCCTTATCTGACGTTTGATGCGGTTGCGGTCTACGGCATGGTGAAAATTGCGCTTGGGTGCGCTTATGAGCACCTGTATTCCCTTGATGTCATCGGTCAGGAGCCAAACCAGACGGACGGGGAATACCGATATCTGACGGTTTCCCTCGCTGAAGAGGCGGTCTATCTGCGTGCTGCTGCACAGACGCTCCTGCTTGCTGAATATGTTTGAACCTGACAACATAAATAAAAAACGGGTTCCGCCCGGGGCATAGTGCCTCAATGTAGGGAACCCGTCTGTATAGGATGTTTTTTACTTCTTCTGGTTGGCTGCAAACCATGCATCGATGGCAGCAGACATGGAGGTGATTCCGGGTACCGGGGCCTCAATGTCAAGACGCAGACCTGCATCGCGGATAGCCTTTGCGGTAGTTCCGCCAAAGCAGCCTATGATCTTCTCACCCTGAACAAAATCAGGAGCGTTCTGCTTGAGAGACTCAATACCGGCCGGGCTGAAGAACACCAGCATATCGAAATCGTCAAGCTCACCTGCTGCGAACTCGTTGCTTACGGTACGGTACATGATAGCCTCGGTATGGGCAATCTTGTTGGCATCCAGCAGTTCCTTGAGTTCACCGGTATGAACGTTTGACATGGGGATGAAATACTTCTCTGTCTTGTGCTTGAGGATAGGAGCCATGAGGCTGTCTACCTTACCGGTGTTGCCGAAGAACACCTTACGCTTGCGGTACTGGACATACTTCTGGATGTAGAGAGATACTGTCTCGGTGATGCAGAAATACTTCATATCCTCCGGGATGTTTACTCTCATCTCGGCGCAAAGCTGGAAGAAATGGTCAACAGCGTGACGTGAAGTGAATACTACAGCTGTGTGGTCAAGTATGTTGACATGCTGCTGTCTGAACTCTTTGGCACTGAGCGGATCAACACGGATGAAAGGTTTGAACACAAACTCAACACCATATTTCTCAGCCAGATCAAAATAGGGAGACTTGCCTGTTGTAGGCTGCGGCTGGGATATGAGAACCTTCTTAACTTTCAAGGCTGTATGGTTTTAAATTAGACCAAATAATCTGCTCGTTAGCATAAACTCTATAAGAATAGGCGCTAATTCGAACGCACAAAGGTACAAAATAAATCCTGTATTAGAACGCTGATTCTTAAATAAGGTGGTTTTTATCTTGAAAATTCTGCCGGCAATGACCAAAACACGCATAAAGTATGCAAAAATGAGCAGTGCCAGAAGATGAATATCCAGGAAAACCACGCAGATTGAGAAGATCAGAATAAGCAAACCTGCTACTGAATAGGACATTACGAAGAAGCAGTTCCAGCGGCCGGGTTTGAGGGCTATTATCTGCCTTTTGTATAGAATCTTGTTGGTAACTGTATAAAGCACCAACTTTATTACTAGACAAAGCACTACCAGGAATGAATACCACAGCAGGAATACAACCTGTGAGAATCCCTCTTCCATCAGGTCATGTGAGTAGATACCCACCGATATGCCTATGCATATGCTTGACAGTATGAAAACAGCAATGTTCTCACCTGTAGACAACAGAGGATAACTGACGTCACCGTCAGGACTCTTGAACCTGAACATGGAAAGGAATGACTTTACGTAGTCATACCTGTAAGGGCCCATTATGATGAGCATGAGCAGCAATGTCAGTATCATTGCTGAGAGGAACCAATCATTGAGCTGATATGAGTTCGCCAAATCGATTATTGGAATAAAGGACATTATTTGTTTGTATTGATTTTGCTTGTCGTGTCATTCCAGTCAGGAAGCGTATCCACAAGTCTGATGGCTTCCTCAGGTGTTTTTGCCACAGCCCACAGCTTCTTGAACACGGGGTTCATGAAATGACGCTTTGCCGTGCTGTCAAGCATATCAAGGAGAGGATCGTAATAGTTATCCGTGTTGAGGATGATGATGGGTTTTACGAAAAGTCCCAACATCTACAGGTAATTATTTCAAACAGTTCCTCAAAGGTTCCGGTTCCTCCGGGCAGAGCCACGACTGCATCGGCCATCTGGGCCATACGGTTCTTGCGATCATGCATATCGGGAGTGATGATGGTCTCGGTCAAGCCCTCATGCAGCCAGCCGTTATCGACCATGAACTGCGGTATTATGCCGATGGATACGCCGCCGGCATCAAGGGCGCCGTCCTCGACCGCTGCCATCAGACCGGTGCTTCCCGCACCAGACACAAGCCTCTTGCCGGCTTTGGCAATCAGCCCGCCCAACTCATAAGCCGCATCAACGAACACCTTTTCGGCCTCCGCACTCGATGCTCCATATACCACTATAGTTTCTCTCACCATTTGTGCTACGGGGTCTGACCCCTTTTGTCACGTGAAAATCTACAAATTAGACACTTCTTTACCCCGTGCAAAAGGGGTCTGACCCCAATTGCACAAATCTCTCAGTACCTGTAGTGCTCCGCCTTATAAGGACCCTCCACCGGAACGCCAATATAATCAGCCTGAGCCTGAGAGAGTTTTGAAAGATGCACGCCGATGCGCTCCAGGTGCAGACGAGCCACCTCCTCGTCAAGATGCTTGGGCAAGCGGTAAACATCGACCGGATACTGCTTGTTGAACAATTCTATCTGAGCCAGGGTCTGGTTGGTGAAACTGTTGCTCATTACAAAACTGGGATGTCCCGTTGCGCAGCCCAGGTTTACCAGTCGGCCGTCGGCCAGAAGGATGATGCTGTGACCGTCGGGGAAAAAGTAACGGTCTACCTGAGGCTTTACGTTCTGGCACTTGATGCCGGGTATCTTCTTGAGTTTGTCCACCTGGATTTCGCTGTCAAAGTGGCCAATGTTGCAGACGATGGCCTGATCGGGCATGACCTTGAGATGTTCGGTTGTTATGACATCGATGTTACCTGTTGTGGTTACGAATATATTGCCGAGGGGTGCGGCCTCCTCCATGGTGACTACCTCATAGCCTTC
>JAFXMB010000053.1 GCA_017530735.1 Bacteroidaceae bacterium
ATGAAGAGTGCCGTTTCAGCCGGTATCGGTCTGTTCATTGCATTCATCGGTCTTTATAACGCCGAGATAGTAGTAGGTGGCGGCGGTACAGTAGTAAGTCTGGGCGACATCATGCACGGTCCGGCTGCTTTGGCTCTGATAGGTCTGGTCATCACTTCTGTTCTTATGATAAAGAAGGTTCGTGGCGCAATGCTTATCGGTATTATCGTAACAGCAATTCTTGGCCTCTTCTTCCAGCATGAGGTTGTTCAGGAGGATGGTTCTACAGTAATGCAGCCGCTGACTGCATTTACAGGTGTCGTTGACAAGGTTCCTTCAATTGACAAGATATTCTGGAAGTTTGAATGGAATCATGTATTCTCCAAGGACATGATCATCGTTGTGTTCACATTCCTCTTTATCGATATGTTTGATACCATCGGTACCGTTATCGGTGTATCAAAGAAGGCCAATGCCATTAACCCTGACGGCACCATTCCCGGTGTAAAGAAGGTTCTTATGGCCGATGCCATCGCTACCGTATTCGGCGCTATCTTTGGAACCAGCACCACTACCACTTATGTGGAGAGTGCATCTGGTGTTGCAGAAGGTGGCCGTACCGGTCTGACATCATTCACAGTTGCAATCTGCTTTGCAATAGCATTGTTCTTTGCTCCGCTGTTCACTGCAATTCCTTCAGCAGCAACAGCTCCTGCCCTTATCCTGGTAGGTTGCATGATGATGACATCTATCCTGGATGTTGATTTCACTGACTTTTCAGAGAGTATCCCTGCATACATCTGCATGATCATGATGCCTCTGGCATACAGCATCTCAGACGGTATCATGCTGGGTATGATCTCATACGTAGTTCTGAACGTTATCTGCGGACAGTTCAAGAAGATTAACCTGATGACCTGGATTCTTGCAATCCTGTTCATTATACGTTATGCCTGCCTGTAACTGTAGTGACAGATAAATAAAAGGGCGGTTCCATCCGGAGCCGCCCTTGTTTTTTATGCGCCTTATATTATTATTACTCTATCGTGAGTACTGCACCTGTAGTGGTGTCAAAGGTGATCTTGGTATCGGCCATCTTTCCCATAATGGATGATGAGATGGTCTCTACGTTTCCAAACTGGGCAATCTGAATCTCCTGCTCAAGGAATGTGGTGCGGTTGTTGTAAATCCTGAGTGCGGCACGTCCCGGCAGGCGGTAGTAAAGGAATGATGCCTCCTTCTTGGATTTTGAAGACTGCAGTTTTTTCTGCTGGTCCGGGTCTATGGTGTAGTTGTCAGACATCTTGCGGTCTGTAAGGTCTATCCATACGGGCTCGCCGGCCAGATTGTCAATGGGGAGCACTCCAAGTTTGGACGAGAAGCGGAACAGTATCTGCTTGCTGAGGGCCTCATCGGGGGTTACGTTGATGGTGAATGTAATATCCTCGGTCTCATTGGTGCCACTGAAGAGGGTCAGCAGCGCTGTCTCCTGGGCAGTGAGTGATTCCAGCATGAACTTGAGAGACTCGCCGTCAGTGGGCACAAAATCGGCCTGGCCGCGGGTTATGTTGTTACGGCTCTCACGGATGTTGTATATCTCCTTGGCGGTGAGTTCGGCCATCTTGGCGGTTGAACTTGCCATAAGGATCTCCTCAGTCATGTACTCCTGCGGGTTGACCTTCTTGACCTGCTTGGGTGCCGGTGCCTGGACGTTCTGAGCAGGCTGTTCTTTCTTGCGTACGTTTACGGCCGATATCACTCCGTCATTGGTGAGTTCAAAATAAGGGCGGTTGCCCTTGGCGGGGAATGCCAGAGTATAGAGATTATCCTTGTCGGGTACACCGGCGGTGGATATCCTGACGTCTGTTATTGTCCAAACCTCTTCGGCCTTATCCTTGACATCGCTCAGGCGCAGGTAACGCTCGGCATAGCGTGAAAACTCTCCCGGTTTGAAGGTCTGCTTCTGGGCTGTCACGGTTACGGTGATCATTGTCTTTGGGAGCCAGTAGGCGACGCCGTCCTGGGTCACGCCCGGCTGATAGGCTGATGACAACCCTTGTGATGATACGGTAATAACTGATAGCAGGAGCCCTGCGGTAAGGGCCATCTTTCTGATATTCATAATCATAGCGTTTCTGTCATTTGTAACCAGGCTGCAGGCAGGGAGTCGGCGATATCGGCCGATGTCATGGCCGTCATGCTCAAGCGGCGTGCCGCAATGTCTCCTGCAAGTCCGTGCATATATACTGCAATAAAGGCGGCCTCATCATGGGTGTAACCCTGTGCGAGCAGGGCCAGAACCATTCCGGTCAGCACATCGCCTGAACCTCCTGTGGCCATGCCGGGATTGCCGGTGGTATTCACATAGAGTGTTCCTGCGGGTGATACTGTAACGGTGGGTGCACCTTTTACTATAACCGTAATGTTATTCTCTGTTGCAAGCCCTATGGCTCTGTCAATCATATCCTCAGGGTCGCGGAAATCACCTGTCAGACGTCTCAGTTCACCGGGGTGGGGTGTCAGTATTGAGCCGGCGGGTATGTACTCCATCAGATATCGGCTCTGGGATATGATGTTGAGTGCATCGGCATCCAGAACCATGGGGTATGAGGCGCTCTTGAGGAGTTTCTCAAGTATTGCAGTCTGTGATTCACCTTTGCCAAGTCCGGGACCCGCACCGACGGCATTGTATCGGCTCAGATCAGTATTGGCGTAAAGGTCATCGGCCGGGATTGTCATAGCCTCGGGTACCGATATCTGCAGGATGTCATTGTTGCATGACGGTGAGCAGACGGTGAGCAGGCCTATTCCGCTGCGAAGGCAGCCTCTTGCCGAGAGTACTGCAGCGCCGGCCATTCCCGGATTGCCTGCATAGAGCAGGGCATGACCGAAACAGCCCTTGTGAGCCTTGGGATCTCGCGGCCTGATGAGGGATTTTACATAGTCCTGACCTACGGTTACTTTATCCATAGTTTGGCAATTGCACTTGGCAAATGTACGCTTATTTTGTTAAAAATGGTCCATTCTTGTCGGGGCGGCTCATAAAATTGGACGGAATAACGGTATTGACCTTCTTTTTTTGAGTATATTCGCATAATAAATTTTCAAGACAATATGGGAACCATTCAGGTAAAGGACAGAGAGTTTGAGGTTTTTCTTAAGGAAGAAGATATCCAGAAGGAGATTAAGAGAGTAGCAGCCGAGATAAACCGTGATTACGTTGGTAAGGAACCGCTGTTTCTGTGCATTCTGAACGGTTCATTCATGTTTGCGGCAGACCTGCTCAAGGACGTGAACATACCCTGTAACGTCTCTTTCGTGAAAGTCTCATCATATCAGGGAACTGACACTACCGGTAAGGTTAAGGAACTCATGGGACTCCAGGAGGATGTTGAGGGCCGACACATCATCATTGTCGAGGATATCGTGGATACCGGCTACACCATGCGTGACGTGCTGGATTCACTCGCCCAGAAGAAAGCCGCATCGGTTCAGGTGTGCGCACTTCTGTGCAAGCCCGATAAACTGAAGGTTGACATCAACCTGAAATATCTGGCTATGAATATTCCCAACGGCTTTATTGTAGGTTACGGATTGGATTATGACGGATTCGGCCGTAATTCACGTGATATTTATAAGATTGTAAAGGAATAATTGTATTTAGAATGGACAACATCGTAATCTTTGGAGCCCCCGGTTCAGGAAAGGGGACATACAGTGCTGCCCTTGTTGAAAAATTCGGTTATTATCACATCTCAACCGGTGATGTGCTCCGTGCAGAAATCAGGGAGGGCTCAGAATTGGGCAGGATAGCCGAAGGCTATATTGAAAAAGGACAACTCATACCTGATGATCTGATCATTGACATGCTTGCCAGAGTCTATGACACCATGCGTGACGGTCCCGGAGTCATTTTTGACGGATTCCCCCGCACCATAGTTCAGGCCAAGGCCCTTAAGGAGATGCTACAGGAACGCGGTGAGAAGATATCGGTAACGCTTAACCTCATAGTCAGTGAAGACATACTCATGAAGCGTCTTCTGCACCGTGCAGAGGTAGAGGGCAGGTCCGATGACAACGAGGAGACAATCAGGAAACGTTTCAACGTATACTATACCCAGACGCATCCCCTTATTGAATGGTTCAAGAAGGAAGGAGTGTTGTCAGAGTTTACCTTTAAGGGTGACAAGGATCTGATGATCAAGGAAATAATAGAGAAGGTGGAGTCAATCTGACCCCACCTTGCATTTGAATATATGGCAGAATCAAATTTTGTAGACTACGTAAAAATCTTTTGCAGGTCGGGCAAGGGCGGTCGCGGATCGGCCCATCTGCGTCATGATAAATACATCCCTAACGGCGGTCCCGACGGCGGTGACGGCGGAAAGGGCGGAAGCGTTATCCTGAAGGGTAACCGCAACTACTGGACATTGCTGCACCTGCGCTATGAGCGTCACGCTTTTGCCGAGAACGGCGGAAACGGCGGCAGCAACAAGTGTTTCGGCAAGGACGGCAATGACGTTATCATTGAGGTGCCTTGCGGAACGGTAGCCTACGATGCCGAGACCGGCGAGTATCTTTGCGATATAACCGATGACGGTCAGGAGGTGGTTCTGCTTAAGGGCGGCCGCGGAGGTCTGGGAAACTGGCATTTCCGCACAGCCACACGTCAGGCGCCCCGTTTTGCACAGCCCGGTGAGCCGGCCCAGGAACTCATGGTGGTCCTGGAACTTAAACTGCTGGCTGATGTGGGCCTAGTGGGATTCCCCAACGCAGGCAAATCCACATTGCTGTCGGCCATATCGGCCGCAAAGCCCAAGATTGCAAATTACCCGTTCACCACACTTGAGCCCAACCTGGGAATTGTCTCATACCGCGAAGGCAAGTCATTCGTAATGGCCGATATCCCCGGAATCATTGAGGGAGCCAGCGAGGGCAAGGGCCTGGGACTCAGGTTCCTGCGTCATATTGAGCGAAACTCGCTGCTGTTGTTCATGGTGCCTGGCGATACCGATGACATAACCCGTGAATATGAGATTCTGCTCAACGAGCTGGCACAGTTCAACCCCGAGATGCTTGACAAGCAGCGTGTGCTGGCCATCACCAAGTGTGACCTTATAGATGAAGAACTCATGTCAATGCTGGAGCCCAACCTTCCGCCCGATATTCCCCACGTGTTCATATCGGGCGTAAGCGGTTTGGGTCTGCAGCAGCTTAAGGATATCCTGTGGAAGGAACTCAACAGCGAGAGCAACAAACTGGATGCCACATGGAAGACCGAGCATATTGTTCACCGTTCAAAGGATGCAGGTGAGCTGCACAGTGAACTGGTGGCTGCCGGTGCGGACTTTGAGTTTGATTTTGATGACCTTCCGGACGATGAGTTTGATGATGACGACCTGGAGGAGGTAGAGGTTGAGTTGGATTGAAGAATAGAATTATCCCAAAATATTTTTTAAAAAAAGTACTTTTCCTTTTTAACTTTCATTTTTACGGATTATATGATAGTTGTATGAATTTGTTTTGACAATTCACCTTTTACTAATTAATAACTTAAAACAAACAAAAATGAAAAAGATGTTTTTGGCAGCTGCCCTCATGGCAGTAGTATCTCTGGCTAACGCACAGGCTCCCGCAAACGCACCTTACGGTGTTAAGTCAGGTGTTATCACCATGTCTATGGATATGATGGGTAACGAGATGATCACTGAGACTTATTTTGATGACTACGGTCTCAAGACCGCTCAGGTATCAGAAGGTGGTTTCATGGGTGGCGAAGGCAAGACCCGCACAATCACAGATAAGGACGGCGCTCAGATCCGCATCAACGATGCTGAGAAGACCGCTACCAAGTTCCCTGCAGGTGGCATGGGTATGGGCTTCGGCGGTGGCCGCGCTCAGATCAACTGGAACAATCTGACCGATCAGGTTAAGAAGGAGAACAACATTAAGGAAGTAGGTAAGGAGACCATCGCCGGTAAGGAGTGCACCAAGTACACCATGACCGTTGATATGATGGGCAACCAGTCAGAGCAGACCGTTTGGATCTACAAAGGCATCCAGCTCAAGAACGAGATGACTTCAGATTTCGGTACTTTCGGCCAGACCTGCAAGAAGTTCGAGGAGAAGGCAGTTGACGCTTCTATGTTCGAGGTTCCCGCTGGTGTTAAGGTTGAGGAATTTGACATGAGTCAGTTCGGTGGCTTCGGCGGTTTCTAATCTGAAATAACCAATAGAAAAGGGTCGCAGTTTTGCGACCCTTTTTTTGTTCGTGGAGCTGGAGGGAGTCGAACCCTCGTCCAAACGGGGAAACCATATGCTTTCTACAGGCTTATCTCTACTTGGATTTTCGAGCCATGACTTGGATAGAGCTACCGGGCCATGACCTTATCTTCTAAAATCTCATCCCTGACGCGAAGCCGAAAGGAACTATCCCCGATTTGACTGCACCACCGTATCGACGAGCTTCGGAGCAAGAACTTCCGGGTGATGTCTTGTCACAGCACCTTGTGCCGTGATTAAGCAGATCTACTGTACTTCGATCAAGCAGCAAGAGCAAAGTTGTTGTTGCCAGATAATTGTTGACTGTCTTTTTATAGTGCGGACCGACAGAGCACTGCCTGCTTACATACCATTCCTGCCCGCTGTCAAAGCCAGACAGCCCCAGGATTATGCGCAACAAAGGTAAATAAAAAAAAGAAGGCCACCATATGGCAGCCTTCCTTTATTGGTAATTTCAGATTAGAAACCGCCGAAGCCGCCAAACTGTGACATATCGAACTCCTCAACCTTAACACCAGCGGGAACCTCGAACATAGAAGCGTCAACTGCCTTCTCCTCGAACTTCTTGCAGGTCTGGCCGAAAGTACCGAAATCTGAAGTCATCTCGTTCTTGAGCTGG
>JAFXMB010000054.1 GCA_017530735.1 Bacteroidaceae bacterium
AGGATGAGGTGATACGCCGTTATTATACCGCCTTGGGTGATATGGCCAGCGGCAAGAACAGTGAGACTGAGGTTAACAAGATTGCCCTGCTCATGAACAAGGCCGGAATCACCACAGCCACACGCCGTACCACCGTAGCCGCCAAGGAACGCCAGGAGGAGACCGGAGTACCGGCTGCCGCCATGGAGTTGTCCGATGGTACAATCATAACATCCAAGACTACCGCTCTGCTGGGTCCGAGTGCCGCACTGATACTCAATGCGACCAAGCACCTGGCTGGCATAGATCATAATGTCAAGCTCATTCCGCAGAACATGATTGAGCCTATCCAGAAGACCAAGGTTGATTACCTGCACGGCAACAACCCGCGTCTGCATACCGATGAGGTCCTGGTTGCTCTCTCCATTCTCAGCCAGCAGGATGACAACTGCCGCAAGGCATTGGATATGCTGCCTGAACTCAGAGGCTGTCAGGTTCACTGCACGGTCCTGCTCAGTGAGGTTGACCGTAAGATATTCCGCAAGTTGGGCGTGGGCCTGACCTGTGATCCGGTCAAGAAAAAATATTTCCCCAACGGCAAGTGATATGGACGAAAGGGATGACCTGTTGACTAATGTGATGCAGGTGGCAACCGAGGCCGGGCATATAATGCTTGAGAACGGTGCCGAGATCTTCCGTGTGGAAGAGACCATGGAACGCATCACCCGTCACTACGGAGTGGATTCAGGCCATTTCTTTGTCCTTAGCAACGGTATCCTGACGTCAGGCGGCAACCGATACTCGAACGTTGAGTTCATCCCGTTCAAGGGCGCACAACTGGAGAAGGTCGTTGCGGTAAACCGTCTTTCACGTGAGATAGAGAAAGGGGGCTGCTCCATCAATGATGCACGCGAGCGCCTCAGGGCAATCAGGGACATGAAAGCCAAACCCTTCCTGGAGCAGGTCATGGGATCTGCCGTAGGCAGCGGTGCTTTCTGTGCGATATTCGGAGGAAGCATTCTGGACTGCGCGGCATCGTTCGTTACGGGCTTGCTGCTGTACGTGTTCGTACTGTTGGTGAGCCGTCGGGGTATGTCCAAGATTGTGACCAATATCCTGGGCAGTATTCTGGCTACAGCCCTTTCGGTCGTATTCATGCGCATAGGATTCGGTGAGCATCCGGGAAACATGATCATCGGCTCGCTTATCCCTCTTATTCCCGGTGTTCCGTTTACCAACGGTATCCGTGATCTGGCCAATGAGGATTACATTGCGGGGTCTACACGTATGATTGATGCCCTTACGGTGTTTTTCTGTATAGCTGCGGGCGTGGCTCTTACATTCCTTGTCGATGGCCGCATCGAGAAGGGTATCATTGTGCTGAACGGAATGCAGACCAGCGCCGAGACGGCAGGCTGGCTTATCCAGGCCGTATCCGCTTTTCTGGGTACCGTGGGCTTTGCGGTGCTGTACGGCGTGCCGCGTAGGGAGTATATCCATGCAGGTATTTGCAGTACGATAGGCTGGATAGCTTATCTTGTCATGCTTCGTCTGGCAAATGCGACAGTCATCGAATCCACGTTCGTGGCAACGCTGGTGGTTGTCCTGGTATCAAGGTTCATGGCCGTTGACCGCAAGTGTCCGGTCATAGTGTTCCAGATTTGCGGCGTATTCCCGCTCATTCCGGGTGCCGGTATTTTCTGGACGGTCTATTACATAGTCAACAAGGAACTCTCGGTAGCCCTTACGACTGGGTTTACTGCACTTGGTATGGCTGTAGCCATAGTGCTCGGCATAATCTTTATGACAAGCCTTCCGGGGCGTATGTTCAAGATAGCCCGGAAGAAGGCATGATAAACGTATCTGTTTTTGATGATATGACGCTCTGCACCGATCAGGAGGTGGAGCGTATGATTCCGCAGGTTCCGGAACCGCGCCGCAGCGATGCGCTTAAGTTCAAACACACCTTTGGACGTTTTGCCTGCCTTAAGGCATATCTGATGCTGGAAAACCTGCTGCACAGTGAGTTCGGACTGGATGAGTTCCGCATGGAAACGGGTGAACACGGCAAGCCTTATATTGCCGACCGGCCCGATATCCATTTCAGTATAAGCCATTGCCAGAAGGCCATTGCGGTTGTGGTGAGCAACCAGCCCGTGGGCATAGACGTGGAGTCTTTCCGCCGTTTCAGCGACGGACTGCTTGACAAAACCATGAATGCCGATGAGAAGGCCGCCATACTGTCATCGGATGTACCCGAAGAGAAATTCGCGGCGCTGTGGACCTGCAAGGAGGCGGTATTTAAAATGCAGGGTACCGGAATAACCGATAACCTGCATAATATACTTTCGGGCGGTGTAACCACCGGCACCAAACTCAACCTGGAGAAGGGTTACGCCTTATCTGTTGCGTGGTAATCAACCAAGCCGCTCATGGGGCTGGCCTCAATCTTTCCTATGGTCATTCCAAGCGAATCGGCCGTTTCCCTCAATTCATCGGCAAAACTGCCTGCAAGTGAGCCCACAAAGTGCACGGGCAGCCACGGCTTGTGGTAGTTTATCACGTTGCGGGTAAAGAATTCAGAGAAACACTGGATTATCATCTTGTGAACCTC